>JBJFHD010000086.1:0-2727 GCA_051893335.1 Erysipelotrichaceae bacterium
CCTTGACCTTCCAGCACCGGGCAGGCGTCAGCTCCTATACTTCAGCTTGCGCTTTAGCAGAAACCTGTGTTTTTGATAAACAGTTGCTTGGGCCGTTTCACTGCGACCTACTATTACTAGCAGGCACCCCTTCTCCCGAAGTTACGGGGTCATTTTGCCGAGTTCCTTAACAATGGTTATCCCGTCGGTCTTATGATTCTCTCATCGTTCACCTGTGTCGGTTTGCGGTACAGGCACCTTATATCTATCTAGCAGCTTTTCTCGTCAGCGTGGATTCATTGGCTTCATTACTAAATTCACTCGCCATCATAACTCAGACTTTGCTACAAGCGTACTTCACTACTTGTAATCCTAATTATTTAGCCACACATTTCCATTCGTGTGGTCCAACTATCCTTCTGCGTCCCTGCATCGACTCTTAATCGATATACGGTGGTACAGGAATATCTACCTGTTGTCCATCGACTACGCCTTTCGGCCTCGCCTTAGGTCCTGACTAACTCTGGGTGGATTAACCTTCCCCAGAAAACCTTGAACATTCGACCGTGTAGTTTCTCGCTACACTCTCGCTACTCATGCCGGCATTCTCTCTTGTATGCAGTCCACAGCCCCTTTCGATACTGCTTCAGCCCACATACATTGCTCCTCTACCGATAGTATTACTACTATCCCTAAACTTCGGTGATAAGTTTTAGCCCCGGTAATCTTCGGCGCTCTGTCACTCGACCAGTGAGCTATTACGCACTCTTTAAATGAGTGGCTGCTTCTAAGCCAACATCCTGGTTGTTTAAGTAACAAAACATCCTTTACCACTTAACTTATACTTTGGGACCTTAGTTGTAGATCTGGGCTGTTTCCCTTTTGACAATGAGACTTATCTCACACTGTCTGACTCCCTGAAAACAATTGATTGGTATTCGAAGTTTGATAAGGTTCGGTAGGCGGTGAAGCCCCCTAGCCCATTCAGTGCTCTACCCCCAACAATCTTTTAACAGAGGCTAGCCCTAAAGCTATTTCGAGGAGAACCAGCTATATCCCAGCTCGATTAGAATTTCTCCGCTATCCACAAGTCATCACCGACTATTTCAACAGGCGTGTGTTCGGTCCTCCACAAGGTGTTACCCTTGCTTCAACCTGCTCATGGATAGATCGCCAGGTTTCGGGTCTACAATATGCAACTAATTCGCTCAATTAAAACTCGCTTTCGCTTCGGCTCCGGTACTTAATACCTTAACCTTGCTACATATCATAACTCGCCGGCCCGTTCTACAAAAAGTACGAGATCACACTGGTATTGCTACCGTAGTGCTTTCTCAGCTTGTAAGCATATGGTTTCAGGTTCTATTTCACTCCCCTCCCGGGGTTCTTTTCAACTTTCCCTCACGGTACTATACGCTATCGGTCACTTGGTCGTATTTAGCCTTAGGAGATGGTCCTCCCACATTCACACCGGATTCCACGTGTCCTGTGCTACTCTGGATACTAACTGTTATAACTTTCGTTTCGCTTACGAGACTATTACTCTGTTTCGTCCTGCTTTCCAGCAGTGTTCAACTACGAAAATTAATTACGAATGTTAGTCCTAACCCTCAATTTGACAAGCAAATTAAGTTTGGGCTCTTACCCTTTCGCTCACCACTACTCAGGCAATCGTTGATTTACTTTCTTTTCCTGCAGGTACTTAGATGTTTCAGTTCCCTGCGTTCCCTTTAGTACACTATGTATTCGTGTATCTAATGCTAGCAGATTGATGCTAGCGGGTTTCCCCATTCAGAAATCTACGGATCAAGGTTCATTTGCAACTCCCCGTAGCTTATCGCAGCTTATCACGTCTTTCATCGGCGCCAAGTGCCAAGGCATCCACCATACGCTCTTTATAGCTTGATCGTATACGTTCATTCCTTAGCAATTTTTGTATTGCTTTAGATATTGTTAATTAATTTAACTCAGCGTAAATTGTTTCGCAATTAAAAAGGCTATTGCCCTTAAAATTTAGAAGATACTATTTACACGTTAATGTTAATATTTGATATTTGATATCGTTCTATCTAAAATATGCAGTTGTCAATGTGCTTTTTGTCGCTTTCGTATCAGCGACTTTTACATTCTATCACAATTTAAAATCAATGTCAACTACTTTTTAAAATTTTTTTAAATTTTTTTAAGTAATTTTTTTAATCTCTGCAACTGAATGCTTTGACTATTATACTCATTATTTTAATATTGTCAACTACTTTTTAAAATTTCTAAAAACTTTTTTTAAAACTTGAAAATAGTTGTTTGCAACTGAATGCAAAGATTATTATACATAAAAAACAATAAAAATCAAGCGTTTTTTAAAAGTTTTTTATTTTTTTTGTAATTTTTTAGATTTTTATTATAAATATGCTTAAATTTGTATATGTTTTTATGAAAATATGTTTTAATTATAACCTATCAGCAAAAAAATCGTTTAAAATTTTTTCGTCTTCCCTGTTAAGACTTCCACACAAAATTATTGATTTTGGAGAAAGTTTTATTAAGCTCACAAGCAAACTTCTAAAATTTTGTTTTTTACTATAATTAATTTTTTTATAATTTATATCTTTATTATCAACTGTTTTTAAAAAATATTTTTTGTTTTCGACAAATAAACAAACTTTATCTATATTACTATTTAATTCATTTAGCAAACATTTTGTTAAATCAAGGTTTACATTATAACTATTTAACAAATTTGCATTTTTT
>JBJFHD010000087.1:0-2707 GCA_051893335.1 Erysipelotrichaceae bacterium
GCTGCAAGCCTCTACATAGTTTCCTAAATTTTTATTTTTTTACAGCCCCTTTTTTCTTATTTTTTGTGTATTTACTTATTAAAATTGCTATGCTATAAATAGAGAGAACAAATAGATTAGAGGGCCAAAAAATGGACAAAAGACGTTTTATTTTATTAGATATATTCCGAGCCGTTTTGTGTTTAGCCGTATTACTTTATCACTTGAACCTGCTTAAAGGCGGCTATTTGGCAGTGTGCTGTTTTTTTGTTTTAAGCGGTTATTTGACAACCAGATCGCTGTTAAAGAAAAGCAAGGTCGATCTAAAAAAGCATTATATTTCCAGATTTAAAAAAATCTACCTTCCTTTATTGGTGGTAGTCTTAATTTCTATCGGCGCTATCAGTTTGATTAAAGATGTGGTATGGGTTAGTTTAAAACCGGAAACAACATCGGTATTACTGGGCTTTAACAACTTCTGGCAAATCAATGCCAATCAGGATTACTTTGCCCGGCATACGGCTTCACCGTTTATGCATTTCTGGTATATCGCCATTTTATTGCAGTTTGAATTAGTATATCCTTTAATATTTGTATTAATCAAAAGTACCAAAAAATTGGCCAAGTGGTTACCGGCGGTAATATCTTCCTTATTAGCAGTTGGTTTTACCGTTTTCTTCTTTATTTACAGCAGCAAAGCACCGTTAACAAATGTTTACTACAATACTTTTTCAAGACTGTTCTCATTACTGCTTGGAGTGGCTGTTTGCTTTATCCATCACTATTTGCAGATTTACAGTGTCAGCAATCAAACCTTCTTTAAAACCATTTATTACGGTTCTTTGATTTTTTTGATTGTTCTATTCTTTATCGTTGATTCTTCAAGCAAACTATTTGCCGGAGCAATGCTCATTTCCAGCATGATCAGCTGTATCATCATCGAATGTGCTATCTCAATCAATAAACCAAAAGAGAATTTCATCGATAAAATACTGATTTTTATTTCCAATATTTCTTATGAAGTATACCTGATTCAATATCCGGTTATTTATATCTATCAAATCTTATCGCCTTATCAGGATAATATTTATCTCAATGCTGTAATAATCAGCTTAATTACTTTCCTGATCAGTATTCTTATTCATTTCGTTTTAACCAAAAGAAGCAACTTGAAAAAGCTGCAATTGACTGGACTGGCCATAACAATTCTTTTCAGCGGCTTTGGCGGATATAATTATATTATTGCTGAAGACCATACGGAAGAAATGAAACAGTTGGAACAACAATTGGCGGAAAGTGCCGCTGAAATGGAAAAACAAAAAGAAGAATACGCCGAAAAACTGAAGCAGGAAAACGATCAATGGGAAAAACTTTTACAAGAGTTAGAGCCGGATGAAGCAACCATCAAGGAGACAGTCAGTCAGCTGCCTGTTATCTGTATCGGCGACTCGGTTATGTTAGGAGCTGCCAGCAACCTGCGCAGTCAGTTTGAAAACGGCTATGTTGACGCCGAAGTATCAAGAAGCGGCTGGGCAATGGCTGAAATTATCAAGTCCTTAACTATTAAAGGTCCGGTAGTAATCCATGCCGGAACAAATGGTGATGTACCGGAATCGGTAAAGGACAGTATTATGGCCTATTGCGGTGATAATGAAGTTTTCTGGGTTACGGTTACTAATGATAAGGATGTTCATGTTAACGACAAGTTAAGGAAATTCGTCGAAAAATATGACAATGCTTACTTAATCGATTGGCAGCAGTATTCCAGCGGTCATTCAGACTGGTTCTACAGTGATGATATTCACCTGCAGCCAGCCGGAAGAAAAGCTTATACCGAACTGATTTTCAATTCTATTTATCAGGTCAAGCTGCAACAACTTGAGAAGATCAAAGAAGATGCCATCAAAGAACATGAAAACCAGCTAAAGAACAAAATCAGTTTCTTTGGCAATGATTTATTAGCCGGTCAATACGACTTGTTGTCCGGCAAATACAGCGAAGCAAACTTCGTAACCGAAAAATATCTTGATGATGAGCTATTATTATCTCAAATACAGAAAGCCAAAGATGACAATACTTTAAACTATAAGGTCATGATTGTTATTGATTCCTCTTATAATTTAACCGAGGAAACTTACCAAAAGATTGTCAACATTTGTACGGATAATGAAATATATATCATTACAACCGCCAAATTAACCGATATCAGTTGTGAAAAGATCATCTCTTTCAAAGAGACACTGGATAATCACAAAGAGTATTATCTTGCTGATATGGTGCACTTAAATCAGCAGGGTAATCAAGCCTTATTCGATTACATTGTCGATGCTCTTAGCCAGCAGCAGGTATCGGAAAACTAAAAACTATCAATCAAAAGAAGCGCTGAACTAATCAGCGTTTTTTGATGATTGAATTTTTATTCTAAAAAACAAATCCCGCCATTAGCGGGGTGTTCGTAAAACAGTTTTTGAAACACAGAAGCAGGTGCCTGAGACAAGTATGCGGGCACCTGCTTGCTGTTTGTTGTTTACAATCAATTTACGCCTATCAAGTTGACTTTGCAATGCAAATAGCATATAATATGTACATAAAGAATTGCAAAGGAGCTGTAATTATGGCCAGTACAAATTTTAGCGTCCGTATGGACAGCGAGATTAAAAAGCAGTGTGAAGTCCTTTATGGGGAATTGGGCATGAATCTGACCACTGCAATCAATGTTTTCCTGCGG
>JBJFHD010000088.1:0-2687 GCA_051893335.1 Erysipelotrichaceae bacterium
CCACCGTATGGCATCTCTCCAAAGAAGGGCTCCGCATAAGCGGTCTTACATAAAGTAAGACCCTACAAACGGACAATTTCAAATAAAAACTGGGCTTATTTTATCAAGATATGGAATAAATAGCGAAAAAAGCGGGTCATTTTTGCATAGACAACAAAGTCATTAGCACTGAGAAGGTTCGATGTTTAGGCATTTTTGAAAGCATCTGTCAGCCTGCCCGTCTTTTAAATATCTTTTATTCAATACCTTACAGAGTAAGGCTGACACTGACAGATGTTTTTCAACTTTTATTTTTTCTAATTTAGGTTGATGAAATATTGAGCTACAATGATATTCAGCATAAAAGTCGGATGTCTTCGTTACATGCTTTCACAATATTTAATTTAAAAAACAACAATTTATTTGGACTCTACGTATGTTTTTATTAATTTTGCGACATAATTTGTAATAATACATTTATTTGATATAGTTTATGTTAAGATTAAAATTAATAATATGGCTCATATTAAGCCTTATAACGTCAAAAGCAATAGCACAAGACGTTATTGTCAAAAAGGATGGGAGTACAATACTTGCCAAGGTAGTAACTGTCGGAGAAAACGAGGTTGAATACAAAAAGTACAACAACCAAGGAGGTCCTACTTACAAAATCTCAGTTGCTAATATTTTATCAATAAACTACGAAAGTGGGGATAAAGACACTTTTGAATCTGTTGCACCTAATCAGACGTCAAACACTGGCGCAGGTTCAAATTTTTCTGAAGTCATAAAACAGAAGAATGTCAAAAGGGTTAATCAAATCAACAGCATAACCCCAAAATGGATAACCTCCCAAGAGGACAAGGAGGCAAAAGGAGTGTGCAATGTCTTTAGAGCTAAAGATGGAAGTATGTTTGAGGACGACAACCTACGAATTGACTTTGACTTGAAAGAAGCAGGATTTGACAAAACAAAAGGATTCCAACTACTGGATTATTCAAAACCTGATCTTGCAAAGCATGAGTTTGCAGTAAAAATGTGGCAAAATGAAGCTATTGCTATAAAATTAACCAATAAGACCACCCAAACATTGTATGTGGATTTAGGAAATACATTCCTTGTGAAAAATGGGGAAGCTAAACCATATTATATCCCATCATCAACTACTGTTACTAAAGGTTCTACCACAGGAGCAAGTGTTAACCTCGGAAGTGTGGCAGGAGCTATCGGAATTGGCGGAGCACTTGGTACTTTGGCTGGGGGTATTAATGTAGGGGGAGCGAACACAAATACAGTTTCCAAAGTCGAATATGCTCAAAGGGTTGTGGCCATTCCGCCAATGAGTTCAAAGACATTAGAGGGCAAGTTCCTTTTTGATGCGGAATCGAATGTCTTTCCATATTTCCAAATTAAAAATCGCAGCAACTCGTCACAATGGGTATTTGATGCCTATTCACTTTTGGTTGATTTAAAAGTTGGAGATGTAATAGATTGGACACCTGAAAATTCTCCAATAGCGATAGATTTTTACGTTTCATATTCTAAAGATGAGATGTGTACAAGCCTATCCAATCTTTATTGGGGAATTTATACAAGCAAAACATACGGGTTACAAACTAAGATGAGGTGGAATAGTACTGACTACATCATTGATGATTTAGAAGGTATTAAGCAAGTACCACTAAAAGTGTTACTACAAAATAAACCGAATAGCAAAAAAGGAATTAATGTTTCATCTTTAAATATTACAAGAAATGGTAAATAAAGATGTTTTGGTGAATCGACTTTTGATTACATTAGTCATCACGGTAATTACTTTTTGTTCATCAACAATGTGTAAGGCGCAATACCTTATTAACCAAACGTACATGTCAACGCCAACGTTCACCCAGTCAAAACAAGCATGCACGCAGCAATTTAATAATGGGACAGTGTTTAAAGGAACAAAACACACCACCTTTTCAAATGGTAGTCCCATTAGCACCACTTTGTATGGTACTTTCTATTATTCCAATGGAGACCGACTTATGTCTGGATCTGTAGGTAATGGATTTGACGCAAATTTTAACATTAAGGGCAATGACACATATTACTATATCCGCAAAAATGGAGAATTGATTATGCAACAGTATCGTGGGACACAAAAAACGGGAGAATACAAATCGAACAAAAAATATTATATAGAAGATCATTGCATTCATTTTTACGCATCTACTGATGATGGTGGATACATTGGCGGCGGATATACTGGTGGAGGAGGATATAACAGTGGCAGCAGTTCAAGCTCATCAAATAAAGTATCTGTAGGAACCCAATGTGCAGGATGCCATGGCAACGGGAAATGCGGGCTTTGCCATGGAAAAGCTTATAACCAAAATGGATATAAATGCAGCCGATGTCATGGCACAGGACGTTGTCAGACATGTGCAGGCGTAGGAAAGTTATATTTTTGATTAAGCACAAATTTTTTTATAGCTATTTATAACACTATTGAGTCCCAAATCACACTATACAGTATGATTTGGGACTCAATCTATTTTCCCCTTCTTTTTTTTATTTATACATATCCGGATAAAATGCCTCCCAATCGGCCGTTTCGCATGTGTTCTCTATCGGCATTGGCGAGTATAGCCAGTTGCCGCTGTGATTGTCATGTACGATGATGCCACCTTTCAGATGTTTGTCGATGTTTTCCTCCGATTGCATGT
>JBJFHD010000089.1:0-12112 GCA_051893335.1 Erysipelotrichaceae bacterium
CTCAATTTTTAAATTGACGTTGTGTTATTTCTGTTTGTTTCTCAAAGAACAACTCAAATTGTCATCGCGACAACTTGCTTTATTATCATAAACTTTCCGCCAAACAATGTCAACAAGAAAAATGAAAAAAGTTTGCTTTTTTTGCAAAGAATTCTGAAAAAAATAAAAAACGCATTGCTGCGTTATTTATTCATATTCATTTGTTTCATTGTTTGTCTGATTTGAGCTTCGCTAGGAGTTCTACCCATTTGCTTGTACATTGCTCTGATCATTTTTTCGTTGATTGGCGGATTCTTTTCCAAGTTCTTTTCAACATATCTCTTGCCGATAAACCAGCCGACTACACCACCTAGAGCAGCTCCTAATACAAACCATAATAATGTTTTTACAAATTCTGTCATTTTTCTTCCCTTTCTTCTCTAATTATTAGGCATAAGCCTATTATTATCAAGTAAAAGGCCGATTGGCCTTACCGAAAGCACTAAGTCAATTCCCTAATTACTAGGTGGGATACCTGTATTTATCTTTAGGATTCTGCCAGTAAGCAGCATTCAACACCAATAAATAACATCCGGATTCCCTTAAAATGACGTGTCGGAAAAGCATAAACACTTTCAGCAATTCTATTATAAATCATTAATGACAATTTTACACTATTATTTTGTTATTGATAATCGATTAGTGTTTCGCTTGCTTCATCATAAACCATCCTTCTTTCCCTGATACAGTCAAGATAACTGATTACCAATTCGATCTCAGTCGAAGAGTAATAGATATTGATTATACAGCCCTTATAGGTTAAGGTTTCATCCTGCTCGCTGTAAGTTCTCATTTTAAATTTTATGCGATTTAAAGCCAGCACTTCAGCATTATTCATTCTTCTGAAAACTTCCAATCTTTGATAAAAATAAATCCGTCCTTTGATTGATTCAATATACAGAGCCAGAAAAAGACTGACAAACAATAAAAGCGAAGTGAAATATAAAGTGATAAAGCCTTTTTTAATATTCATAAGCAATCGGACAGGTGTAAGTCATTCCCTTTCTGGTATATTCGAGGTAGACGATAAAAAACTTTTTATAAAAGTAAATGTCATCAACATCAATCAGATAACATAAATAACCGGGCTGGGATATTACATTATTATTAACCAGACTGATTGTACATTCACTTTCACTGCTGTTATAAACGATTTGCTGAGGATCAACGGCGGTAATATTATTGCGAGCCAGCTGCAGCTGCATTTGATAAATGCCTATCTCATCCTGATACAGATAAATGTTTTGACTGTATTGCTCCATTTTAATCAGCGTATTAAACAGCGGAAGTGATAAAGTCAAAAGAAAAGAAAGCGCCGCTAAAGCCAAAAGAGCATCTAGTAGACTATATCCAGCGGCTTTTCGATTGGAAGATATATCTTAAACCTTTCCAAATTGTTCCAGTATTTACTCATTTCAGCTATTTTCTTTTCTTTTGCCATATTCTTACTCAAACTCGCCATATTAAATACCAGTGATGTAACAACTGACATAATTAAAAGAGCGATTACAACCTGTAAGATGATATTACCTTTCTTCATTGTCATAATTATAAATTCTCCCGGTTCCTAATGAAACGATAATCTCGTTGCCCTGATATTGGTAGCTATCGGCATGGTTAACATTACCGATGCGATTAAAAACTATATCCATATTATATAAATCATAATATCTTTCTTCATTTTCGATAATTGCTTCAAACTGCAATAAGACGATTTCATTGATAAGATGGTTGACCGATTTATTATCCTGATAATTCAGTTGACTTGCCAGCATAACTGTCAGCATTGCAAAAACCAGCAAAACCAATAGACTTTCCAGCAAGGTATATCCCTCAGGGCTGAAGTATTGCCTGACCGTCTTTAATAATGATTTTTCTGCCATCGGGGCAGGTTGTCTGATTTTCATTCATCAATCCCTCGCTTACTAACTGCTGGATGTCTTCAGCCTTTTTGCCATCTAATTCATAAAGCAGTATCTGACTGTTGACAACCTGAAGCAAGCCCTGACAGCCTACTTCATTAATTACTCTTTTCTTTTGAGCGATATTCGGTACGGTCAACAAGACAATAACCGTAATCACGCTCAACACTAAAATCATTTCCAATACAGTAAATCCTTTTTTCATTTTTAAAACCCTTCTATTAATGATAACGGAATCATTAAAACCTGATAAGCCAAAACGATAATGATACAGACAAAGCCATAACAAACCAGCTGCACCACTACGGCGATTTTTTTCAATAAACGATTAAGCTTCAGTTCGATTATTTCCTTATAATCAGCCAGTCCTGCGCTGAAATCATCATTTTTTAAGCCATGCAGACAAACGGTATGAAATTGGGGATCAAAAAACTGATTATCAAGACTTTGCTGAAAAAGGGTGCCTTCAAGCAGACTGTGATGCAGTTGAAAGGCTAACAGGGAGGCAAGCGAATTGTCCTTGTTATGCCGGATGATATCCAGGGCTGTTTGTAAAGCAATGCCGTTATCTAAAAGCACTTTCAAATCGCTGACAAATAAATAGGTAGCGATACATTTCAAACCACCGTCTAAATGATACTTATGCAGCAGCATCCACAATAGATTAATCTTTTTGGTTTGATAAATATAGCAAGCTATCCCACCAAGCACAATCGCCAAGACAATAAGGATGTTTTTGATGACATTTAAGATTTCAAAGGTTTTTACGATAGCAGCGGTTAGGCTTTGGTCAGCGGAAAGAGCGTTAATCATACTCGGCAATACCAAATTCATAAAAACATAGAATACGCATATCGCCAAAAGCAGCAACAACAGCTGATAAGTCAAATCGGCAGCCAGCTTTTTCCGGTTCTTTTGAGCCTGTTTCTTTTGCTGATAAACGACGTTAATCGCTTTATCAAGCGGAATATAACGACAATAATAGGCCAGTGCTTTTTCAAATGAATCTTTCTTGAGTATTGAACTCAATTGTTTGCCCTGACTTAAACAGTCAATCATTTCAGCAATCCTCTTATTGGAAGGAAACATTTGCTGCATCAGTAATAAACTATCCTTCTGATTAGCGTATTTCTCAAGCAGACTTTGCAAAATCAGCCATTGGTAGATATCCAGTTTATTCATAACTGTCCACCTTATCGATATACCTTTCGGTTTCGGCCTGTTTTATCCGCTCAATCATCCGATCAGCCACTTTAACCCCGTTAAAGTAATTGCTGATCTGACAGTTATCAAGATAGTCAAAAATACAACAATAACTGTTTTCCTGATACTTTTTGAGTAAACGCTGATTAAAGACATATTCCAGCACTTCCACTACATCCGCTAAATTACCGCTTAATTCCTGCAGTCTTCTCAACGCCTTAGTGGTTGAACTGCTATGAATTGAAGAAAAAACCAGACAGCCGGTCAAAGCTGCTCTAATCGCCATGGCCGCACTTTCGCTGTCTCTGATTTCTCCAATCATAATCACATCGGGATTGTGCCGTAAAATCTGACGAATTCCTTCATTAAAACCTAGATTAATCTTTTCGTTGATTTCAAATTGAACCATATTATCACAAACTACTTCGATAGGGTCTTCCAAAGAATAAATCGTTTTACCCTTAATCATTTTTAATAAAGAGTACATGGTCGTGGTCTTGCCGTTTCCGGTCAGACCGGAAAACAAAATCAGACCACTTCTTCGAGTCAGAATTGTTTGAAACAATTGCCGGATATCATTTTGAAAAGTCAACTGCTCTAACGATAAGCCATCATGATAATTCAAAATTCGCAAAACCCCGTTTTTAACATTCCTTGACTGCATGGTGGAAAAGCGGAAATCGTAATACTTGCCCCGATAAAAATAGGAAAACGATCCGGATTGGGCCTTGGTATTGGATACATCTAAAAACGACTGATACTGAAGATAATTAAATAATTTGAAATCGTTACTGTCACTGGACACTTTTTTTAGACCGTTAATGGTTTTTATCGCAATTTCTATTTCATCATCAATAATCGTAAAATGAATATCACTGCTTTTGGTTTTCAAGGCGATTGATAATAGCTGTTCAAATCTTTCATCCATATTGCTTACCTGCAGTAGATATTTAAAAGAATTGGTCTTTAATCCTAAAAAAAATCGCTATTGTAAATAGCGATTGTTATCTAATTCAAAACCGATGGTAGTCTGATTACCATGGCCGGGATAAACTTGAATATTACGGTCTAAGGTTTTGATCTGTTGCAGCGATTGTAAAATCTGATGTTCGCTTCCTCCATATAAATCTGTTCGACCGATAGATAGTTCAAACAGGGTATCACCGGAAAACAAAGCATTATCAATTAAATACATTACCGACCCTTTAGAATGACCGGGGCTGTATAAAATATCAACAGTAAAGTTATTGATAATTAGCTGATTGCCTTGCAGATATTCTACCGGCGCTGTTTGCGCTTTGGCAAGCATCGCAGAAACATTGTATTTAACATTTCTAAGCATTTTTTCATCTTCAGCACAAATATGAATCGGGCAATGATATTTATTATAGACTTGATCAAGGGCGTTAATATGGTCACAATGACCGTGAGTCAGTAAAACTGCTAAAAGTTTATAGCCGTTTAACTGCTGATCAATCTTGCGGAAATTATCACCCGGATCAATAAGCAGAGCCTCATTTTCCTTGCTGACAATATAACAATTAGTTTGAAATAGCGAAACCACAACTTTTTTTATTTCCATATACTTTACCTTACCGATAGTTCTTTCTAACTTTTTCAGCAACCGCTCTTTTAAAACAAAAGCGAGTTTTGCTGATAAGAAAAAAGCCCTTAAAAGGCTTATTTTTTCTCCTTATGTGTAGTCATCTTATTGCAACGCGGACAATACTTTTTAATTTCCATTTTTTCAGGATGTTTTCTTTTATTACGGCTACCTAAGTAATTTTCCTCACCACAATCAGTGCACTTGAATATAATGTTTTCTCTCACTGGTTTTCCCTCCGTTTTACTTTGCTTTAGTATAATAGCATAATTCAATAATTATTGACAAGTCAATTTTCATTTTTACTGAAAAAAGCCACACATAAACTCTATTTTTAGCTATAATTGTGTTGGAGGCGATTAAATGTTTAACAGAACACAAACCAGAACCGTTAAAGTCGGTGATTTATCATTGGGTGGCAATAATGAAGTTTTAATCCAGTCAATGTGCAATACACTTACCAAAGATTATCAGGCAACTATCGAGCAAATTCATCAGCTGCAAAAAGTGGGATGTCAGATCATCCGCTGCAGCGTCTTGGATGAACAGGATGCTCTCAGTTTAAAAAAGATCAAAGAAAATATCAGTATTCCTTTAGTCGCCGATATCCATTTTGATTATAAGCTGGCTCTAATTGCCATCGACAGTGGTGTCGATAAAATCCGCATTAATCCCGGCAACATCGGCAATCTGGATAATGTCAGAAAAGTCAGCGAAAAATGCCAAAAAAACCATATTCCAATCAGAATCGGAATCAACAGCGGCTCAATAGAAAAAAGCTTGTTGAAAAAATATGGCAAAGTCACTGCCGATGCCATGATTGAATCGGCAGAAAAACATATCGAAATATTGGAAGAGCTGAATTTTCATGATATTGCCCTTTCTTTCAAAAGTTCCGATGTCAACCTGACCGTTGAAACTTACCTTAAAGCGGCGGAAAAATGGGATTATCCTTTACATCTGGGGCTGACCGAAGCGGGCACAAAATCCTACAGTTTAATTAAATCTTCCGCTGCTTTAGGCGAATTATTAAGAAAACAAATCGGCAATACCATCCGAATTTCCATCTCCGATGATCCGATTGAGGAAGTAAAAGCCGCTAAAAAGCTATTGAGATGTTACAATCTGATTGATAATGTCCCTGATTTAGTCAGCTGTCCAACCTGCGGAAGAACGCAATATAATATGCTGGAAATCATCAAACCGATTGAAGACTACCTTGAAACTGTCAATAAGAATATTAAAGTAGCGGTTATGGGCTGTGCTGTTAACGGTCCGGGGGAAGCCAGAGAGGCGGATATTGGTGTAGCCGGCGGTATTAACGAAGCTTTGTTATTTAAAAAGGGTCAGGTAATCAGAAAAATCCGCCAGGAAGATATTATCAGCGAATTAATAAAAGAAATTGACGCATACTAAAAAAGCGATTTAGTTTAATCGCTTTTATTGTCCCTGAAGCCGTTTTTCCCGCTGGGCTTTTTTTGCTCTTTCTTTTTGCTGGGCCTTAATTGAGGCTTTGATCATCAGTCTTTTCTGTCTTCTCTTAATATCCTCAATCTGCTTTTCTCTTTTCTTTTTGTAACCCGGCTTTACTTTCTTGACCGGAGCATTGGCAATTTTCTTAATCGCTATATCTTCCTCAGAAAGTTTTTTCTTCGGCGGACGGTAATCAAATGAGCGTACCTGCTGCCAATTACCGTTACGATAATCCAGACTCAAGAAATTAATTCCCTTATTCTGCAAAACCTTAATTCCGTTAATATCATCCTTATTATATAAAAGATAGCTGGTACCGGTTCGATTAGCCCTGCCGGTACGACCGGAACGGTGAATATAATAATCAACATTGCTCGGCAGTCCTAAAGAAATAACATGCGACACTCCTTCGATATCTAAGCCTCTGGCCATAATATCGCTACAAACAACGTAGCTGGCTTTATTGGCGGCGATAACCTTTAGTGCCTGTCTTCTTTCTCTGGCTGACAAATCACCGTGAATTTCCACAATCGGATAGTTGTTTTCTTTTAATATTTCCGCTGTCTGAATGACATCATTTTTGGTTTTAGCAAATATTAAGCAGACATACGGCTGAATACCCGGTAATATTTTCAATAACTTTTCACTGTAACTGCTGTAACGGCAATTAACCAGTACATGCTCGATAGTAGCAGAAGGCAACTGTTTCTTATTAGGCATTACAGTGACCGGATGAGTCATATACTTATGCAAAAACGGCTGCAATTGACTTGGAATGGTCGCTGAAAAGACCAGCATCTGCAAGTTCTTCGGTAAACGAGAACAAATCTGGTCAACCTGAGTTAAAAAACCCATTTCCAAAGTCATATCTGCTTCATCAATGACGATTGTTTTAGCGCTGTCTAAGCGTAGTACCGCCTCATCAACAAAGAGATCCTTTAATCTTCCTACCGTACCAATAACTATATGCGGCTGATTCTTCAAAGAATCCATCATTCTTTCTTTATCTTTACCCGAAACGATTAATTTAATGCGAATTTTATCATTGAATTGATTTATCTCGGCAAACTGTTGATATAGCTGAATTGCCAGTTCTCTCGTCGGAGCAGCGACAATAGCTTGAATATGGTTATCATTTTCATCAATCATTTGTAAGATCGGCAAAATAAAAGCATGAGATTTACCACTGCCTGTTTCCGAAATACCGATGACATCTTTTTTAGCCAAGATTAAAGGAATGGCCTGTTGTTGAATTGGGGTAAACTCTTTAAAATGTTTAAATTCAATTAACTGATTAATTTCATCTTTAAATTCGATATTTGTGTTCATATTGTTTCCCCTCGCCAAGATATTTTACCATAAACAATATAAAATATGCTAATATTATAACATGAAAATCATCAAGGTTGTCCCTTCCGGCTACTGCAAGGGGGTAATAAGAGCTATCCAGACAGTGAAAGATACGATCAAAAGCTATCCCGATAAAAAAATCTATGTTTTGGGGATGCTGGTTCATAACCGTTTTGTTGTCGAAGCCTTGAAGCAGCAAAATGTTATCACCTTACAATCCGATTGTAAAAATAAATATCAATTGCTGGATGAAATTGATGATGGTGTTATCATTTTTACTGCCCATGGCATTGATAAAAAAATCAAGCAGTATGCCATCGACAAGGGTTTAATTGTGGTAGATGCCACTTGCAGCGATGTCTTAAAAATTATGGATATTGTCAGCGATCATTTAAGCCGCGGCTATGATGTGATTTACATCGGCAAAAACAACCATCCCGAAAGTCAGGCCATTCTCTCATTAAGTGATAAAGTTCACTTGGTTACCGATGCGGCTGATATCGCTGAATTAACTGTGGAAAACGAGAAAATCTTAATAACCAACCAGACAACGATGTCGATGTTTGAAACCGAAAAAGCAGTACAGGATATCTTTCAAAAATATCCTTTAGCCATCCTGGCCAAAGAAGTTTGCGATGCAACCAAACAAAGACAGTTGGCTGTCTCAAAGCTAAATGACGTTGACTGTTTGATTGTCGTCGGTGATGTCAGAAGCAACAACACCGCTCAATTAGCTAAAATCGGCCAAGACAAAGGAATTAAAACGGTGCTGAAAATTGAAAAAGCGGCCGACTTAGCCGGTTATGACTTTTCAGTTTACGATACTGTCGCTATTACTTCCGGAGCTTCAACCCCGCCTTATTTAACCCAGCAGATAATCGCTTATCTCAAAGACGCAAATACCGCCACTTTAATTGAAATCGATAGAATATTAGACTTATAGAAAGGAGGATTTAAGTGAAAAACATAATCTTTTTGAACCAGACCAATTATAACGATTCGTTAGTCGGCCCTGAATTAATCAAACTTTGTCAAAATGGTGTTTTTTTAGACGGTAACTGGTGTTGTTACAACAAGGATTTGGTCCATAATGAAACCTGTCAGAATTTGGTTTTGGATAATCTGGTTTACCTGATAAACAATTTCATCTTGTCCAATCAGTTTGATAATATTGTGGTTGGCTGGAAATTTAAAGAAGGCATAATTGACAAAATCGTCCCGCATTTAAACAGCTATGACTACTTAATTTACCATTTCCAATTGACCAATACCAATCAGGCGGATGTGATAGATTTTCAATTGGTCAATAAGGAATACGAAAAGAATTATTATATTGAAAAAACAAGCAATCAAATCATCAAGGAAAGCAAGCTGGATACTACCAACCAAACTTCTTTTAAGATTGCCTTAGAAATCAAAAACATCATCGAAGCCAAATTAGACAGATAAAAAACAGTATCGGCATTGACTGCTCCCCTTCAAACTGAGGACAAATCAAAAGATACTGTTTTATTTTGGGTTTAAAGCTTTTTCTCGACCGTTACTTCCATCGAATACGGCAACTGTTCCAATTCAACATTGGCTGCCCTTAACATTCTTTTTGAAGCAATGGTATTTTCGCTGTCGGCATATTTATCAGATTCATATACAATCTTTTTTATCCCGGATTGAATGATTGCTTTGGCGCACTCATTGCAAGGAAACAGCGAAACGAAAATCGTACAGCCGTTAACACTTCTTGGCGAATTCAGTATCGCATTTAATTCGGCATGAACCACATAAGCATACTTGGTATGCAAAAAATCGCCTTCTCTTTCCCAAGGGAATTCGTAATCCGAACAACCGGTCGGCATTCCATTATAGCCAATCGAAACAATTCGGTTGTTGCTGTCGACGATTACCGCACCAACTTTGGTGTTGGGATCTTTGGAACGCATAGCACTTAAATGTGCCAAAGACATAAAATAACCTTTCCAATCAATTACTTTTTCCATTTTACTCTCCATCATAATATTCTATTAATTTATTATAAGTCCGATAACTCAATTTCGTTAAGCCTAATTGATGATAAGTCTGCACTACTGACATATCTTCGCCCTTGTAAAATTCAATGACCTGACGATTTTGATAAGAGAAATAGCCCAAAAATAAAGCCAGAATCGTTGCACAGACAGCCACATTAATCTTCAAAGATTTGGAAATGATCTTTTCCCGATTAAATAAGACACCTAAAACCAAACCGCATAATAAACCGCCGAAATGACCGTAGAAAGAAACATTAGGCAAAAGTGAAATCATCACATTGATGAAGACGACACGCATATATGACTGCCTGAAAGCAGCACTTTTGAAATATCCTTTCGCAACATAGGCAACTGTCAAAGCGCCAAACAGGCCATAGATACCGCCAGATATCCCCACTGCCAAAACATTTTTTCCAAAGGCAAACAAAAATACATTACCGATGATAATCGACAAAGACAGGATAATCAGCGATTTATTGGTCGAATAGTTCTTTTCAACATCTTTAGCCATGGAAAACAAAGCCAGCATATTGGCTAACAAGTGAAAAAACTGCACGTGAACAAAGCCGCCGGTAAACAGTCGGAAATACTGGTTTAAAGCCGAAATAAATGTCTTATAGTAAGCTCCGGCAATAATTGCACTGCTGGCTAAAGAACAGTTGGTATAATAAGAAATAAACCAGACAGCTCCATATACAATTACGCAAATTATACAAGGCACCAAAAAACTGAGGCACATATTATTCTTAAAATAATGTTTATTGTACTGTTTTCTGACTGCTTTCTGTTTTTTATAGAGCTGAGAGGAAATATCCTTATTTAATTTGGTAATCTCCTTTTCCGGTTCACCGACATCATAGACTACGGTATTTAATTGTGGAAATTCGTCAGCCACCTCTTGAGTCAAAGAACAATTCGGAACAACTTTGATAAACTGAATATTGTCGGTTAAATAATCACCGGCTGAAGGATTGATGGAAATATCCAGTACCATTCCCTGCTGATAATTAACCAGCTTTCTGATTTTTGAAACTGTTTCCTTATAAGAATCAATATTGATATTTCTTTGCTGGTCAGAGCTGTCACTGACGTGAATGATCGGATATTTCACCGGATCTCTACTTACTAACCAGAAATGATTCTTATAAATTCCATTTGGGTCTTCCGAAACGACGCTGACTTGCACATAGTCTTTGGTAATCATAAAGTATTTCATCATTTGTAAGATCCAGACCCTTTTATTATTATCCATTATTGTTCTTCCTTTCTTAACTGTTGTAGATAAGCACTGAAATGATCAGGCAACGGCGCTTCAACCGTCATCAGCTGCTTAGTAGTCGGATGAATAAAGGTTAACTGATGAGCATGTAACAATTGACCGTCGCCTCTGAGACGTTTCGGTCCGTATTTTGTATCATTTACCACCGGATAGCCGATATATGCCATATGAACTCTGATCTGATGAGTTCGCCCGGTTTTTAAGGAACATTCAATAAATGTCTTATCCTTAAAGCGTTCCAGCACTCTGAATTGGGTAACGGCATCTTTTCCGTTTTTATCAGTTACCGCCATTCTTTGTCTGTCATTAATGTCTCTTCCGATCGGGGCATCGATGGTCCCGTTATCATGCTGAATAACTCCATTGACAAGGGCGTAATATTTCCGATTCATCGTTTTGTCCTTTAGCTGTTGGGCTAAAAAATTATGTGCCGTATCATTTTTGGCCATAATGATTAAACCGGTGGTATCTTTGTCAATTCGATGAACTACTCCCGGTCTTAACACCCCATTGATACCGCTCAAATCATGACAATGAGCCAAGACACCTTCAACTAAGGTATGCTCTTTTGTCGAAGGACTTGGATGTACTATCAAGCCTTTCGGTTTGTTGATTACGATGACATCATCGTCTTCATAGCAAATATCCAAATCCATCTGATAAGGTTTGACAGTATACTCAACCGCTTCAGGAATTTCCAAGACGATTTCATCATTGGTTTTTACCTTATAATTGCTTTTACAAACCTCGCCGTTTACTTCAACAAAACCGCTCTCAATCAATTGCTGCAGACGGGTGCGGGAAAAATCCAGATGCTCCAGCAAAGCTTTATCAATGCGGATATTGTTCATCGTCTGATCAACGATAAGTCTAATCTCTTGCATGTTTACTCTCCTTATCTAAAAAGAAAATACTGATGATAAGTCCGATTGCTCCGATAGTGATAAAACTGTCGGCGATATTGAAAACCGGAAAATCATATCCGAAAATATAAAAATCTAAAAAATCTATTACATAACCGTATAAAATACGGTCAATAAGATTGCCGATTGCTCCCGAAATAATTAATAACAAAGAATACTTCTCCAGCCATTTGACCTTATTTCTGGCTAAATAATATACAAATAAACCGATCGCCAAAACAGTCATAACGATAAACAAAACCCGCTGACCTTTTAAGATACTAAAGGCCGCTCCGTCATTACAGGTGTAAGTAATT
>JBJFHD010000090.1:0-46029 GCA_051893335.1 Erysipelotrichaceae bacterium
TTGATAGCAGCACAGACGAATGCCAATGAAATGGAAATTCTTGCACCATTCCACGTTTGGTCAAATGTCGACTGACCACTGGCACCGCTTCCTAAAATCCACTTAATTGAGAAACCGTTAGCTTCAATAGCTTTAGACGGAGTTAAGTGTTTCAAAGCACCGTTTAATAAGTTTGCATCTGCATCATAAGGGAAGATAGCAGGATATACATAAGTAAAGACGATAATTATTGCCAATAATGTCAAGATAACAATATTGATTTTCTTACGGAAGAATACCTTAAATACTGATTGCCAGTATGAATATCTTGGCGCAGTAATTACTTCAGATTCTAAAGAATCATGGTCGATACGGCTAAATAATTCATCTTCAGACATGTTATATTTCTTTTCTAAATCACTCATATCCGACACCTACCTATCCTTTGTTTCAAATGAGATTCTCGGGTCAACAAGTGACATTAAGATATCTCCTAAAATAATTGAAATAATTGACAACAATGCATAGAACATAACTAATCCGATGATTACACCGTTATCGTATGCATTAATTGCTTTTGTCAATAAGTTACCAGCACCTGGAACAACATATACTCTTTCAGTAATGATCGCACCGGTTAATGCTCCTAAAATACTGCCAGGAATTCCGTGAACAATTGGAATCATAGCGTTCTTAGAAATATGCTGGGTGAAAATTTCGCCTTCAGTTAAGCCACCGCTTCTGGCGAATTTTACGTAATCAGAATTCATTTGATCTATCATATATCTTCTCATCCACTTCATTAAGTTAGCAATTGAAGGAAGAGCTAATGATACAATAGGAAGAATGAACATCGCTTTGCTTGCCGTATCCATTACGAAAGTAGTCGGCAATCCAAGCGCTCCGCCTATTGCTTTGAACATGAAAATATATGCTAATGAAGGAACAGCTATAATGAAGATAATATAAACAGTTCCAATTTTATCAATCAACTTGTCCTTATTTTTGGCCATAATAATTCCAAGTGGTAATCCAAGTAAATATGCCATGATTGTGGCGATAATACCAATAACAAATGAATAACCAACTTTTGACATATTTTGTTTAAATGTAGTTACATTTGTATAATCGTCAACGAATCTGGTAGTGAATACCGCTGATTTATCTAATGATCCCTCTGCGTATGTGGCAGTGTGTAGATTATCAGCTGTCATTTCTGTCAGACCTGATGGATATGTTTGTTCCACAAGTCGATATGCACCTTGAGTATTTGTCATTGTATCAAATACATCAATACCCTTATTAACAACATATGAAGTTCCTAACGAAATTGTCAAGAAGTTCTGATGGACATAAGGGAATTCTCCATCAATATAGAACAAATAACGATGTTTTGTTCCCGAACCGATAATCGCAGGCGAAAACTTTTCTCCGCCGTAAACCGGATCATATAACGTAAAAGTCAATCCTCTTTCATCAGGATAATTCTCTATTGCATGAATATTATCGAACTGGAATACATTTGTGAAATATGAAAATAAGCGCGATAATACCGAATAGTCTTTATAAGCAAATAATTGCGGTTGTCCGCCGTTAGCCACTTTATTAGCCAACATTACAGCATCTAATCTTGTTACCGTATATCCTAATGATTCATAATATTCGGTAAACATTTCTGTGTATTTTTTAGTTTCGTCACTGTCTTTATCGCTAGTACGAGCAAGTTTAACAGCAACTGCTTTATCATCCTCAGTTAATTCTCCGCTTTTTACCAATCCATTTAAATAATCCGAATATGAAACATAATCCAAATATCCATATTGTTCCCAGCGGCTATACATATAAACCGTTTTATTGTTATTTAATTGTTTTGAATATAAAGGGTCACCCGAAAAGATTAATGTACGATCCATTAGCGAGTACACTAAAATCATAACAATCATTACTACTGCGACAAGAGATACCAAACCATGTAATAAACGTTTAAATAGATATTTAATCATTTTATTCCACCTCTTTCTAAAATGCGCAACAAGGTGCGATTTTACTCGCACCCTGTGCAATTAATCTAGTTTAATTTTAGTATACGCCGATACACTTAATCATATATCCGCCTGGAACCATTGTATCCAAGTATGAACTAGGATCACCATAGTCAGGGCCCCAACCAGAAATGTTATATACATCGAAGTTGTTTTCTAAACCTGTAGAAGCATAGTAACCAGCGAAGTAGATTTCTCTAGCTGTATTACATTCTACGATGTTAATAACTACGCAACCTTCTAATGCAGCTTCAACTGACTGTTTGAATGCCTTATTTCTATTTAAGTTAGTTTCGCTAGCAACATATGTTGGTAAATCAATGTATACAGGGTTTGTAGCAGAAACGTTAACGCCTGCCTTCTTTAATTCCTTAATAGCAGTCTTTAATTCTTCTTGAGCATTTTTAACACTGTACCAACCATCAAATCCAGAAGATGAACCTACACCACTATCAGCAGTTGGATCCCAAACTGTGATCTTAACGCCGTCAGCATCAAGCTGATCCTGCATAATCTTACCATAGTATGTTCCAGCTTCGTAAGTAGTGCTCTTACCATTGATTTCAATAGTAACAGTTTCTTCTAATGCTACGAATGTACCTGGAGTGTAGCTGTTAATTAATGAAGCATATTTTAAGTCTTCACCAACTGATTGAGCGTTGTAAGAAGCTCTGTCAAATGCCATAGCTAATGCTCTACGGAAGTGAACATTCTGCATAGCAGCCTTTGTCTTTTCAGCCTGGTTAACTGTCTTAGTAGATACAACTGTTGTTGTGTCATTGAAGTTAGCGAATGCATAACGGTTCATATTGAAGAAGAAACCGAATGAAGTAGCATCAGTTGCTGATACATAACTGTATTCATCAAATAATTCATCAGTCTTAGCCTGAACTACAGCTGAAGCATTTAATCCGCATCCATCTAATACACCACTTACTGTATCATTGTAAGCCTTTAATGGATCTGAACCATCGTTGAATAACCAAACGATCTTCTGTAAGTTTACACTTTCCTTATTCCAGTAGCTTTCATTTGCTGTGAATACTACAGAGTTTTCAGCAACGATTGTTGCTAAGTATGGTCCGCAGTAAGCAATATTTTCTGGTGAAGTACCATAAGAAACTAAGCCTTCGCTAGTTGCATATTGATATTCTTCAACACCGAAAACGCCACCCTTAGATAAGAAGTATGATCTGCACATTGGAGCAAATACACCATAGCCTAACATACTCATGAAGTATGGAGTAGGTTGAGTTAATGTATATTCTAATGTGTAAGTGTCAAGAGCCTTAACACCAACTTCACTGAAATCAGTAACATCGCCAGCAACATATTCGTCAGAATTTACGATATTAGCACCAGCAGCACCGAATAAGTATTCAAGACCTTCTTGAGCATCCATACAGTGTTGAGCAGCAGCTACGAAATCGTCAGCAGTAACTTCGCCAACTACACGGCCCTGAGAATCAACCCAATAAACGCCCTGTCTGATAGTGAATGTGTAAGTTAAGCCATCATCACTAACTGTATGAGAAGTTGCTAAAGCATACTGTTGTACGCCTTCTGCATCGTATTCCATTAATCCATCATATGTATTAACGATTGCTTCTGAGTCAACAGCACGGCTTGTTGCTAAAACGTCCCAAGTCTGAGGATCTGAAGAATAACCTAAAGTTCTAGAATCTTTTAAAGTATAGCCCTTATCTGTTAAATAAGTCTTAACCCAAGATAAGTAAGTGCCAGTACCCTTTAATTCAGCATATTTAGCCTTCATTTCATCACGGTCAGCTGTCTTAATTAATTCATTAGTAACAACCTGAGTGTAATATCTGTAAGAGTCATTTCCCCATAATACTGATGTAGAAGTATAAGGAGCAACGCCACTGATAGAATAGTTACCACCGTTAGCTGTTGTTGGAACATATACTGCAGCTTCCATTAATTTTGCTTCTGCGCAAGCCATTAATGCCCATCTTTCAGAATTAGTAGTAGCTTCCTTAGCCTTTGAATATAACTCATCATATTCGCCTAAGTTAGCATTGTAAAGAGTGTCAGATACTTCATTATATGTAGACCCGTCAATTTCTACAGTAGCTGCTAAAGGAGAATTGTCGACTTCGACTTCTTCTTTACCGCATCCTACCATTGAAACGACCATTAACATACTTAGAAGTACAACTAATAATTTTTTCATAGTACTTTTTCTCCCTTCGTTAGAAACATAAAAAAGTTTCTAATAGTTATTATTTTACAATATTGAAAAAATAAGTAAAGATTTTTGTTTAATTTTTTTCCTGATAAACTGAGAATTTTCCAAATAATGACAACATTTTTTCATGAATGATGAAAAAATTTTCATACTATGCCTTATCTGCTTTAATCAATTCCCTGATTGCTTCAACCGCAACTTTAATTGCCAAATCGGTATCATGCGCCTGTTTATTTTCCAAATTAGCCTTAGCACGCTCTTGATTTGCCACTACCAAGAAGCAAGAACCTACTCTGACACGCAAATAAGCCGCAACGATAAACAAGGCAGCTGATTCCATTTCACTGGCAATTGCCCCTAATTGTAACCAGGCATCCCATTTTCTCAAAAGTTCTTGACCGTTAGGTAATGTTTCCGGACGATGCTGACCATAGAAAGAATCTTTACATTGAACAACGCCGGAATGAACTGTCGCACCGAGTTTTTTTCCTGCCGCAATTAAGGCATTGGTTACCTCTAAAGTTGGAACTGCCGGAAATTCAATAGGAGCATATTCCTTTGTTGTTCCTTCTGCTCTGATTGCACCGGTCGCAACCACAACATCGCCGCCCTTAACATCCAGCTGCATTCCACCGCAGGTACCGATTCTGATAAAAGTATCTGCTCCGCAGGCTACCAGCTCTTCCATCGCAATTGAAGCACTCGGTCCGCCGATTCCGGTAGAAGTTACCGATACTTTTACCCCGTCTAAATATCCGGTGTATGTCACAAATTCTCTATTATCGCCCACTAATTTGGCATCATCAAAATATTTAGCTATTTTCTCACATCTTTTAGGGTCTCCCGGCATAATTACATACTTGCCAACATCCTCTTTTCCCACACCAATGTGATATTGTTTTCCTGAACCTTCTGAATAATCAATCATTTTCTTTTTTCTCCTTTATATATTATTTTTGATTTTATTAAATTATATCACATTTATCATTTTCATATATAATTATAGGTATGATTGAAATTATCTTTGAAGACAGCGACCTTGTCGTAATTAATAAGCCGTATGGGCTGGAATGTCAATACCAGATACCGCAGCTGTTGCAGCAGCAGCTATGTTGTGCTGTTTATCCTGTTCATCGATTAGATACGATTGTCTGCGGTCTTATGGTTTATGGCAAAAATAAGGAAACGGCAGATGCCTTATCCAAACAGATTGCCAACAAAAAGCTTGTTAAACAATACTTGATTATAATTGAAGGTCAGCCGGAATTTGATCAAGCCAGACTGATAGACCTGCTGTTTCATGATAAGCAAAAAAACAAAACCTATGTGGTCAACCGAAAAAGAAAAGGGGTTAAAGAGGCTGTTCTTGATTATCAACTTTTAACTTCCGTTAATGACAAATCGCTATTAGCTGTCACTTTGTTAACCGGTCGGACTCATCAGATCAGAGTACAGTTCGCCAGCAGAAATCATCCGCTTGTCGCAGATGGAAAGTATGGAAGTAAAATCAACGGCCAGATTGCCTTGTTCTGTTTTCATCTTAAATTTCTTCATCCGGTCAAAAATGAATATCTTGATTTAAAAACTTTGCCGGACAAAAATTCACAATTCGCAGAATTTAATGATTATATTATGGAGGCATTATGAAAAAAATATTAATCGCTTTATTATCCTTATTATTGCTAACTGCTTGCAGTAAAGAAATCACTATCAATTTTATGATAAAAGGGCAAACAGCTTTTACAGTCAGTGGCAAAAGTCCGATCACCTTAAATGAGGAAGATTTCCAAATTACTGATGAAATGGTTAATCTTTACGCTTGGCTCGATCAAAATGGAAATCCGATTGATTTTAGCCAGCCTTTCAAGAAAAACACAACCATCTATGGTGATGCCACTTTCAATTACTATATCTACTTCCAGGCCAACGGACAAAACTACTACACGGAAATCGTCGAAGAAGGTAAAACAGTCAGTCCGCCGGAAAGAATTCCAACCATTGACGGTTTTATCTTTACGGGCTGGCTCGACCAGCAAGGAAACCTGCTCGATGAGAATACCGTTTGTACGCAGGACACAACATATATTGCCCAATACGAAGAAACAGTTGAAAAGATCATTATAGTTAATGAAGTTATTGAATTTGATTCGCCAGATTCCGGTTGGAAAAGAGCCGGTGTTACGCATAATATGGGTTATCCGCTGACTTTTACTTCTTCAAATCCTGAAGTAGCCACTTACTACGATACTCACATTTTCCCTCACTCAACCGGAGAATGTGTATTTACAATCACCAGTGAATCCGGCATTGTAAAATACCTCACTGTAATAGTGCATTAAATTCTGACAGAATAGAAAAATACAAAGCGTGAACATTCACGCTTTTATTAAGGGACGATTGTTTAAACTTGGTCAAAAAGAAAAAGTCCCGACAGATTTTACTGCCGGGACAATATTATATTTTGGAAAAATTGCCTAATAATTTATTTGGTTATTTCTTCGAATAATTCAACATATTTTTTAGCTGAATTATCCCAGCTGACATCGCATTTCATCGCATTTTTCATCAGCATCTTCCATTCCGGTTTCTTGTAATAATAGATATACATCGCATACTTCAAGACATTCAATAAATCGTTGCCGCTGAAATGTTTGAATGAGAAACCATCGCCGGTATGTTCATATTCGTTATAAGGATGAACCGTATCTCTTAAACCGCCGACTTCTCTAACCAGCGGTAAGGTACCATATCTTTGGGCAATCAGCTGTGATATTCCGCAAGGTTCAAACAGTGAAGGCATTAAAAGAAGGTCGACACCGGCGTAAACCTGATGTGATAGAGCCTCATTATAGCCGCAATAGAACACTGCCCGATGAGGATATGTGTGCTCGATTTGTTTAAATTGACTTTCAATATAGTTATCACCTGTTCCCAGAATAATTAATTGAATATCCTGATTCATTATCTCGGATAATTTCTCTAAAATTATACTGACACCTTTTTGCCAGGTTAATCGAGAAACCATTCCCACTAACAGAACATCATCACTCGGTCTTAATCCCAACTGAGTTTGCAGCTGTTTCTTGCATTTTTTCTTGCCTGATAAATGACTGATACTGTAATTCTCAATAATATTTTTGTCAGTTTCAGGATTCCACATCTCAATATCAATTCCGTTGACAATTCCCGATAGGTCATTTCGGCGATTTGATAAAACCTTGTCCATGCGTTCTGAGTATTCTTCGGTTAATATTTCCTGTGAATAGCTTTGCGATACGGTAGTAACCTTGTCGGCATAGATAATTCCTGCTTTCATGAAACTGATCCCGTTATCAAACTTGACATCACCGTTTTTGAAATATTTGCGGTCTAAATTGAAGTAATCAAGCATAGTATCCGGGAAGTTACCCTGGAACAATAAGTTATGAATTGTATAAATAGTCTTGATACCATTACGATATTTATCCCGATATTCTTTCTTCAGCATAATCGGTATCATTCCCGTATGCCAGTCATTGCACAACAGAATATCATATTTAGTATCAACATTGCTTAATAACTCACATACCGCCTTGCAGAAGAAAGCAAATCTTTCACCGTCATCGACATAGCCATACATTTCATCACGATTGAAATACTTATCATTTCCAAGGAAATAAAAGTTAACTCCGTCATGTTTCTGGCAATACAAATCACATCCGGTATTTATCAAGCCCGATTGAACATTAAACTTTTTTAAATGCTCCGGCTGATGTTTGTCTTTTATCTTTTTATATAAAGGTAATACAACATCACTTTGATAACCGTGTTTTTGAATTGCCTGTGGCAATGAACCGATTACATCAGCCAGCCCGCCGGATTTGATATATGGTAAACCTTCCGAAGCAACAAATAGTACCTTTTTCATTATACTGTGTCCCTTCTCTTTACATACATAATGTTATTCTTGTCGCCGTTAATCGTATTTACATTTTTAACTGCCGCTCTCTTATCAACAACTGTATAACTGATTTGGCTGTTTTCACCGATTACCGCAAAAGGCAGGATAATGCTGTTTTTAATCTTAACATTCGGTTTGATTTTAACGCATCTGCCGATAATACAGTTCTCTAAATCACCCTGAATTACGCAACCGTTAGCGATGATACTGTTTTTTACTTTAGCTTTCTTTGAATAGAATGCCGGAACCGAATCGTTAGTCTTGGTATAAATCGGCCAATCTTCGCTGATTATTTGTTCGGCTTTACTCTGATCGATTAATTCCATACTTGTATCAAAATAACTCTTTAAAGAATTAATGCAAGCCAAATAGCCTTCATACTTATATGGCAGAACATCAAACCTGCTGACATGATCCTCAAACAAAGACATCAGCGAATATATTGAGCTGGTTTCAATCGCATAATCCAAAATCTTTAACAACATTCCTTTGGTCATAACATAGTTTTCCATAAAGACATTGTTGTTAGTACCGTTACGAATTCGTTTCATTCCTTTGATACTATCATTTTCAATTACCAGTTCACGACAACCGACAAAATTATTTGTTTCATTTTTGATTTCTTTATAAACAAGGGCGATTTCCTTACCGCTGTCTTTTAACTGTTTAATGACTTTTTGATAATCCAAGCGGCAAATCATATAACTAGGTGCGATTACAACGTAATCAGCCTTTGTTTCTTCAATATTTGCTTTGTACTGACTTAATAATGCAATATCAGTAAAATACAGTTTATTGATGATTGGATGGTCGGAATATAAAATATCAAGCGAACCGGTTTTAGAGTTAATATTGTATTGAGTTCCGCCGCCAATGTGTTCAATCAGTGAACGAGGTTTTTCTTTAGTCAATACTCTTATCTGATTAATCTTGGAATTAACCATATTACTCAAAACGAAGTCAATTACACGGTATCTGCCTAAAAAAGAGATAGCCGGGATAGTTCTGAATTCCGATAATCCTTCAACGATAACATCATCATTTTCAAAATTAACAATACCTAAAATATTTGCCATATTACTCGCCCTCCAATGATGCCACTAATTCAACTTCTTCTTTGCCGCCCAGCTCTGTATTTTCCTTAATGGTCAGACCTTCCGCTACAATACACTTGTTTACTACTGCACCTTTACAAATCTTGACATTCGGCATAATTACCGAATCAATTACCGTCGCACCTTCTTCAATATTTACATCTCTGAATAAAACGCTGTTAGTAACTGTTCCGTTGATTACGCAGCCCTGATTAATATAACAGCCTTTGATTTTGGCATTCTTACCGATAAACTGTGGGCTGGTCGGGACATCTTCCGTGAAAATCTTCCAGGTTTCATCACCTAAGTTCAATGGATTTTCTTCAACCAGCAAGTCCATATTAGCCTGCCACAATGAGTCGATTGTTCCAACGTCTTTCCAATAACCGCTGAACGGATATGCGAAAATCTTCTTTCCTTCATCCAATAGGGTCGGAATAATGTTTTTACCAAAATCATGGCTGGTATCTAACGGAGCATCTTCTATCAAAGCTTTCTTCAATACATCGTAATTGAAAATATAGATACCCATACTTGCCAGATTGCTCTTAGGATTCTGTGGTTTTTCTTCAAACTGATAAACCTGTTTATTTTCGTGGGCATTCATAATGCCGAAACGCTTTGCTTCCTCAAGAGTAACCGTTAATGCCGCAACTGTTACATCGGCACCGTTTTCTTTATGGAAGTTCAGCATCTTCTCGTAATTCATTTTATAAATATGGTCACCAGAAAGAATGAGTACATATTCCGGATTATATTGATCCATAAAGTCGATATTTTGGTAAATAGCATCAGCTGTTCCGCGATATAAACCAAATCCGGTACTCTTTTCTCTTGGAGATAAGACAAAAGTACCGCTATTATGACCTTCCAAACCCCAAACTGCCCCTTGTGAGACATAAGAGTTTAAGAGAATTGATTCATACTGAGTCAAAATACCAACATAACTGATATTGGAATTGGCGCAGTTGCTCAATGGGAAGTCAATAATACGATACTTTCCTCCGTAGTATACAGCTGGTTTAGCAGACTTGTTCGTCAATTCATGAAGTCTAGTACCTCTACCACCTGCAAGAATCATTGCTAACATTTCGGTTTTCATATTCCCCACCTACCTAAATTATTAATCAACCGTTTTTTATATTATAACACTGAAACCGTTTACACTCAACTGTTATCAATAAGAAAAGTCGATAATTAGGGAAACTATTTGCCGAAAACTACAATGTTAATTGAAATTTTAAGATATATGATCGATAATTGTTAAAATCGTTTTAAGATTGGGTAAAAACCTACTCTAAAGGATAGATTGGACTGCCGTCTTTGTTAAAAACATAACTGTAATAGTCATAGTCCAAAATTGCCAGAGAATACTTTCTGGAAAGATCAACATAGTTATTAATTCGTTCAACGTAATCAACAATTTCGTCATCCTGCAAAGAACAGTTTTCACTCTTTTCAAAAGTATTTGTTGAAGAATAATATGTTCCTTCGAGAGTTTTCCAATTGTAATTGCCTCCGGTAGAGGTCATGGTATTAATAATTGCGATATGTTCACCGTTTGATAAAATGTCATTTCCGGTGATAAAACGAGAATCGAATTCTATGCCAAACAGATTTGCCAAAGTAGGAACAATATCATAAGGTCCGCAATACTGTTCTACCTCAATCGGATTTTCCATGGCGCTGTTATATAAAATGAAACTGTTGCGATATAATTCCAGATTATCTCTGATATTAGTGATATCCAGTCCATACAATTCAGCAAGACCGGCATCGCTTAATCCATAAGGATAATGGTCAGTACACAAAGCAAATACCGTATCATCCAGCTTACCGGCTGCTTTTAGCTGTTCAACTAGATAAGTCAATGCTTTTTCCACTTCCAATTGAGTGGCAATATAGGGTTTTACCTCATCACTGTAAGCCAAACCCTCAACTTCCGAGCGGTGTAAACTGGCCATACTGTTGCCGATATAGGTATAGTTCATATGCCCGGAAACTGTCATATAGTAAACATGGAACGGCCCGTCACTGTTGATATAGTCGTTTATTGAGCTTCTCATCATCTCATAATCGGAATTCGGCCAGCAATAATAATCCAAAACCAGACCATTACCGATACCTTTATAAGTCGGATAACCAAAATTTGGATGTGCCAAATCACGGCTGTAATAATCATAGGTATGATTATGGAAGGCATAAGTTTCATATCCTGCATTCAAAAATAAGTTGCCCATTGCCGAATAAGTTAAGGTATCCGCACTTTTAGCGATACATGAGGCATTTGAGTAAAAATTGCCGGTCATATTGCAGTATTCGCCGGTTGCCGTTGAGCCACCCCATAAAGGATCGTAGAAATTTTCAAAAATAAATCCTTCGGTTGCCATCTTATACAGCGTTGGGGTTAGCTGAGGGTCAATTACCTTATCAGAAAAACCTTCCAATGTTAAGAAAATCAAGTTCTTGCCTTCAAACATACCGGTATACTCGTTGATTTCGGTAGCAGGCTTGCTTTGGAAATACTGATGCATTGCTACTATCGTCGGATTAAGAGTATTCTCAATCATTTTTTCAAAATCAATATAGATGATATTCTTTTCGACCAGATTTTCTACTGAAACCGTAAAGTCGGTCTTTCCCTGAATGGAATTATCAATCAGCTGATTGCCTTCGTTAAATGACTGTTCACTTGGCAGCAAGGTTTCTTTCACATCAACCATTGTCGAAAGAAAGATTCCATAGTTTTTATAGACACTTGGTGTATCATCGTTAAAATGATTTACTACTCTTTTTAAATCGGTAAAGTTCATGCTGAAAATAATCCCTGCCGAAAAAGCAATACAGATCGCAAGAGAAATCAGTTTTACAATCAAGTTTGTCTGGATTTTAGTTTTTCTGATCAAAAACTGGACAATTATAAATGGTAACAGCGAAGTCACAATTTTATACCAATTGGCAATTATGCCATCGATTGCTTCCCGATAAAACTGGGTAATATCAGCTGCCAGACCGATTGTTTGCCAGATAAAGAAAGAATGGAATATCGAATAATATATTAAAACTACTGAATAATAGACACCCAGCAACAACAAAATAATTGAAACCGTGATTTTTTGAGCTGTTTTTGGCAAAAATGACAAAATTAAGTTCAATAGTAAACCAAATGAAACTGCGCTCATTCCACCGAACAACCAGCCATAATTAAAATTTAAACCAAACAGGTAATAATAGCCGGTAAACTCCAGAAACAGCAGTAAAGTCGGTAATATCCACCAGCCGTAGTTTTTTTGTTTGTCGTCTTCCAACATAAAGACCATTTCATTTTTCTTGTATTTTCTCATTGGCTGACTCCCATTCTAAATGAAATAAAATTATCGGCATCATAATACTGATACAAATAATCCGATTCATAATGACTTACATCACTATTTCTTACCCCAATGACAAATCCATCATAATTCTCCGGTAACAAAACATTTACGATAACCGTTGTAACGATCCGATATTCTCCACTGCGTTTTTCCCATTGATTGTTTTTGATGCTGATTTCCAATTGACAGTTCTGATAATCAACCCCGTAATAATTGACAGTAAAAGTGTTAATTTTCTTATCTTGATCAAATTGATAAGTATCTTTAAATTTTATATCATCATAGTAGTCGGCCAAAAAGATGCTGTAATCGGCTCCAAACTCCATACAGTTCTCATCAAAGAAGATTAATTCTAACTCTAAATGATTCCACATATAGCCTTTTTCACTGCTATGGTTATCATCTGTTTCAAATTGATAATAATTTTTAAATTCAACAGTCCCCTGACTGCTAACTGTTTCCTCTTGCTGGTTTGAAGTGCTTGTCTGATAAGGTATCACTTCATTCAGACCGACAAAATCAGCCATTTCATGCTTAACAAAATCAGGTGTTAAAACATCACCCTTAGTTTGACCGCACTCTAAACAAGTGGCGCTTTGCTGATAATTGGCTTCGGTATATTCATGAAAATGAACATTCCCGCAGCCGCACAACAACAGAATAATCATAATCACAAAGAATTTCTTCATACTTTTTTCCTACCTAATAAATATTCTCTCGCATCTGAAATAAAATACAATGAACCGGTTATTACTACTGCTTTATTGGTATTTATAGCTGTTTCGATTGCGGCTTTATAATCATCTATAACCAAACAATCGGTTCCTTGAGCCAGTTTTTCGGCTGTCTGCATACGGTGATTTTCAAATTCAGTTACAATAACCTCTCCTTTAGATAATAACATATTTATCATTTCCCGGTATTCTTTGTCCTTCAACGCTGAAAAAACGATAACCAGTTCTTGATGAAGGTTGTCTAAACTTTGACATAATGCCTCAATGCCATTGACATTATGCGCTCCGTCAATAATTATCAAAGGATCTTTACTGATAATCTCAAATCGTCCGGCCCAGCCAGTCTGCAATCCTTCGATTATTTGTTCATCGCTAACCTCAATTAAGCCTTTATCTCTTAACAGCTCAATAGCTGTGATAGCTGCTGTGCTGTTTAAAATCTGATAAGCTGCCATCGTTGGCAGTTCAATTTTTTTATTGTGGAAATCAAAGCTGATATGGTCGGTAATTTCGACGTTTTCCGGTTGATCGACCAAAACCAAATTGGCTTTTTGTTGCCGGCATTTATCCCGAAACACTTCCAAAGCCTGTTTTTTTCTTTCAAAAGTGACCACATCAATACCTGCTTTGATAATACCTGCTTTTTCGTAAGCAATTTTTTCGATACTATCACCTAATATATTCATATGATCCATTTCAATATTTGTGATAACTGCTCCGATTGGAGATATTACATTGGTATTATCTAATCTGCCCCCCATTCCCACTTCGTAAACCGCAATATCAACTTTTCTTGCCAGAAAATAACAAACCGAAATAAACATATCAATTTCAAACATTGATAATTCATACCGGATAAAAGTCTGATAATACTGGTTAACGCAGTTTAAAAAATAATCACCATCGATATTTTCGTCATTTATTCTAATCCTATCTAAATGGGTTACCAAATGCGGCGAAGTAAAACTTCCGACTTTATACCCGGCCCGCTGTAATATTGAACGAAGATAATTGGTAGTTGATCCCTTACCGTTTGTACCGGCAACATGAAGACATTTCAGCTGCAATTGCGGATTTCCCATATCTTGCATAAACTGCTGAAATTGTTCAAACCGGTGGGTTTTGCGTCGGCTCATTACCCAATCTAAGGCCTGCTGTAAATCATCAAACATCCTATATTCTCCAATCTATCTGCGACAAACCCTGCTCTTTTAAGAATTGGTTTGCTAAAACAAAGTGCTGACAACCAAAAAATCCCTCATAGGCACTCAATGGCGAAGGATGAACAGATGTCAAAACTAAATGATTTGGATTGTGCAATAACTGCTGCTTGCTTTTGGCGTTATTGCCCCATAACATAAAAACAATTGGCTGAGGTTGTTTGTCTAAATGCTCAATGACATGATCGGTAAATATTTCCCACCCTTTATTTTTATGTGAGTTAGGACAGCCCTTTTTGACAGTTAAAACGGTATTCAATAACATTACACCCTGACTGGCCCATTTGATCAAACAGCCATTATCACTCATTTTTACATTCAGCTCAGAGCTAATCTCCTGGTAAATGTTTTTTAAAGACGCCGGCAAAGGTACATTTCTATTAACAGAAAAAGCCAAGCCCATCGCTTGATTAGGTTGATAATAAGGGTCCTGACCTAAAATCACTACTTTTACCTTATCTAAATCGGTGTAAAGAAAAGCATTAAAAACGTCAGTTTTAGCCGGATATATTGTCTCAGTCTGATATTGATTTTTTAGAAACGCTGATAATTTCTGAAAATAATCCTGTTTGAATTCATTGTTCAGAAATTCGTCCCAAGTCTTATTGATCATTTTTCCTCCTTCAGGATGACAAACGATAATCTATCAATCTCAAAATGACTGTTCACTAAATAATCGGCCCGTTTTTTCCCGTCAAAGATAACTCTTTTACTGTCATGGAAACTGTATTTACATTTTTCTTCTTTCGGATTAAAGATTAATTCATAAGAGTTGTTTTTGATTAACAATAATCCGGCAAAAATTTTACAGGTAGCCTCATCATTTAACTCGATTTCCTTTTTTATCGCAATTAAGGAAGCAGTATAATCGATTACATCCTGATATTTAGTTTTATCATGATTTGACAAATTGTTCAAATAATCAGGCGCATTATAACAGTTGTCTCGCTTGTCTTTACTGATACAGAATTCCTGTCCCGCCGAGATAAAACTAATCCCTCTGGAAAATAGGACAGCAGCCAAAAGAAGTTTTTGACGGGCAATTTGCCTTTCACTGCTTTCATCAGGACAGCACAACCGGATTTTATCAAAACAGGTCATGTTATCGTGACACTGCACGTAATTGATGAATTGATGACGGTCAGATTTAAAGAACTTTTCAGCCCAAGTTGCTAATTGGTAATTACCGGTTAAATAACCTTTATTGGCATAATCAAAAGTATTGCCCTTAAAACAATCCCTGAACTCATCATCAAAGAAAGCATAATCTTTCATTAATTCTCTATTATGGTGGTTAGCCAATAACACTTCTTTTTCGGCTGATTCCATTACCCAGCCTTCCCCATACAACAGAATATACGGTTTGATTTGTTTTAAGGTCGAAGCGATCTGATTCATTGTTTCGACATCCAAAAAGCCCATTAAATCAAATCTAAATCCGTCAATATCATAATAGCGGGTAAAATATTCTAAAGTATCGATAAAGTATTTGCGACACATAGCCTGTTTGCTGTCAAATTCGGCACCGCAGCCGCCTTTGACACTGTAATCGCCGTTTTCAAAACGGAAATAGTAATAAGGCACAATTTTTTCAAAACAGCTGTCACTCGCATTGTAATGGTGGTTAAAAACGACATCCAAGGTGATTAACATCTCATTTTGGTGGATATTATCGACCAGCTGCTTAAATTGTCGATTAACCGCCGTACAATCATTGATATTACTGCTATAACTTTGTTTTAAGCTTTGATAGCTTACAGGATTATAGCCCCAGTTATAATACATTTGCGGGAAATAATCATTGACCCCGGCAAAATCGTTCACCGGAAGTAACTGGATGACATTTACTCCCAATTTAGCCAGATAATCCAGATTTTCACTCATTGTTTGAAAAGTTGATTCCTTGCTGTAATCTCTGACACTTACCTCGTAGATGATTAAATCTTTCTCTCTTTTTCTGATAACCGAATTATCTGCAGTATTATCGGTCACAATTGAAGATGTACTGTTCGGTTTTTGACATTTACCATACGGGTCAATTGTCAGATTGGTCATTCCGTTTACACTGACTAAATAGTTATAAGCTATGTTAGTCAAATCTATATCAAAGCATAAAGAATAGACGCCCTTATTGCCTCTGTTCATTTTATACATTTTGTCATTTATTACCAGCCAGACTTTATCAGCAGTAGGAGCCCAAAGCTTAAAAGTGGTCTTGCCATTTTTTACAATAGCTCCTAAATCGTTACCGTCATAATAAAACTGCTGCTGAAATTCGGCGGTCTTAACCACAAAACGATAGATTAACGGTGTCAAATAAGCGTTATAAGTCATAATGCTGTATTGAGCAGCGAAATCAAGCGAAGCAGTTAACTGAAGATGATAAATATCTTTATTTGCCTGACTTTGATAATCAATAATCGGCAATTCAATTAATTTATCATCCTTAACAAGCTGAAAAGACTTCTGTTCATTCGCAAAGAAGTCTTTATTCATTTCAATGGTAATCGTATCGTAGGAATCGAGATATGCATTCACTAAATACTTCTGCATATACTACTCATCCACTCTCTGCAAATGCCAGATATCACGATTATAGTCACTGATTGTTCTATCACTGCTGAAATATGCGCTGTTAGCGATATTTACCAAGCACTTTTGGACAAATAGATCATTATCATTACGATATAGATCATTGAGATATCTATGTGCCTTTTCATATTGGTGATAGTCAGCCAATAAGAAGAACTCATCATTCTTATAGATGATTTCATCTAGTATTTCTTTGAAATTGACTTTACATATCGTATTATCAGTCAGACTGTCCAGAATTCGTTTGATAACAGGATCATTCTTATAAATGTCCATAGCACTGTAACCTGTTTCTCTCAATCTCTGCAACTGTTCAACAGTATTGCCGAAAATAACAATATTATCATCACCGACACACTGTTTAATCTCAACATTTGCCCCGTCCAATGTACCTAAAGTAATTGCACCGTTCATCATTAATTTCATATTTCCTGTTCCGGAAGCTTCTTTTCCGGCAGTTGAAATCTGTTCGGATATATCAGCTGCGTTCATCAAAATCTCAGCAATAGATACACAGTAATTAGGAATGAACACAACCTTCATAAACTTATTCACTTGCGGATCATTGTTAATCAGCTGAGCTAACGTATTGATTAATTCGATAACTTTTTTAGCGAATACATAACTTGGCGCAGCCTTGGCACTGAAAATGAAAGTAACCGGATGCATTGTGAAACTGCTGTTGCTCTTAATCTGCTGATACAAATCGATGATATGCATACAGTTCAACATTTGGCGTTTGTAAGCATGCAGTCTCTTGGCCTGAACATCAAAGATACTGTTGACATCGACATCAATATCAGTTACCTGCTTGATATACTTAGCCAAAATCTTTTTTCTTTCCAGTTTAACTGCTTTGAATTTATCAATCAGTTCTTTATCGGAAACGTATTGGTTCAATTTGCTTAAATTGCTGATATCGTCTTTGAAATCCTCTCCGATAGTTTCGGTCAACAGCTGAGTTAATTGCGGATTAGAATATAATAACCATCTTCTTGGTGTAATACCATTTGTCTTATTATTGAATTTTTCCGGGAAAAGACGATAAAAGTCCTTCATTACATCATCTTTAAGAATCTGAGTATGAATTGCCGCAACCCCGTTAATTGAGAAAACCGTAGCAGCAGCTAAATGAGCCATATGAACCTGATTGTCAATAATGATCGCAACCCGTTTTGCCAAGTTGTAATCATGTGTTTTGGCAATGACTTCATCAATGAAGCGTTTATTGATTTCTCTGATTAAAATGTAAATACGCGGCAGAAGTTTACTAATCATATGTACAGGCCACTTTTCCAAAGCCTCCTGCATGATTGTGTGATTGGTATATGCTACGGTATGGCAAACAATGTCCCATCCCTTATCCCAAGAATAGTGGTATTCATCTAATAGAATACGCATCATTTCCGGAATGATTAAAATAGGATGTGTATCGTTTAATTGGATAACAACCTTCTGAGCCAGATTATCCAATGTATGATATTTCTCATAATGATTTTTAATAATTGTCTGAATACCGGCTGATGAGAAGAAATACTCCTGCTTAATTCTTAACATTCTTCCTTCTTCGGTAGAATCATCCGGATAAACATTCTGACAGATCTTATTAACATCCTGAATATATTTGATAAAGTCCTGACCGGCAGGAGCCAATTCGGAAGCCTCCGGTTTCCATAATCTTAAAGTATTGATACATTTACCGTCCTTGCCGATAACTGCTACATCATACGGAACAGCTCTGACGGTTTGCGCATTAACATGCTTAACATCCATTGTGCCATAAATGTTCCAATATGTTTCAATTTCACCATAGAATTTAACATCAACCGCATGGTCAGCTTTTCTTACTTCCCATGGATTACCATATTTTAACCAAATATCCGGTACTTCCACCTGTTTATTGTTTTCTATTTTTTGTTTAAACAAACCGTATTCGTAGCGAATACTGTTGCCATGACCCGGCAAACCCATACTTGCCAAAGAATCCAAAAAACAAGCTGCCAATCGACCCAAACCGCCGTTACCTAAGCCGGCATCGGTTTCGACTTCTTCCAGTTCATTAATGTCATAACCTAAATCCTGCAGTCCTTCTTTAACAATGTTATAAATCCCTAAATTCATCAAATTGTTAGTCAATAAACGACCGATTAAAAATTCCATCGAGAAATAGAATAATTGTTTCTGATGCTTTTCTTCGATTTTGTTTTTTGTTTCCATCCAGTTATTGGAAGCATAGTCTTTGACCATTTCCCCCAATACCAAATATCTTTCCGAACAACGGGAATATTCGATTGAACGACCATATTTTTCAATTATTTTTTGACAATATTGTTGTTTAAATTCTTCTTTATTTGTGAACATTTTTTCTCTCCTTCTTATGAAGTGGTGCCTCCATAATCACTGCCCCGTAAGGTGCTAAGCGTAAATTGATCTTATATTTGAATCCGTGTAAGTTGGCTTTTTTGGCAACCACTTTATGGAAATTACACATATTACATCCGCCGTAAATATCCTTCTCGGAATTCATAATTTCTGTATAATAACCATAATCAGGTACGCCTATTTCAAAGCTCTCATAACTGACCGGAGCCATGTTTAATACTACCACAAAACACTTGTCGTCGTCATATCGAATATAAGAATAAATTCGTTGAGCGGCATTATCTGCATCAATCCATCTAAACCCGTTACCTTGATAATCGTATTTATAAAAAGCCGGATTATAGCGATAGATATTATTTAAATCTCGAACCAGTCTTTTGAAACTATCATGAACCGGATATTTTAAGATAAACCAATCCAGTTCTTTATCCTCATCAAATTCTCTAAACGAAGCTATTTCGTTGCCCATAAAGTTCAGCTTCTTCCCCGGATGAGTATACATATAAACCATCAAATTGCGGCATTGCGCAAACTTATCCTGATAATTGCCCCACATTTTATCGACAATCGTCTTTTTAGAGTGAACTACTTCATCATGCGAAAACGGACAAATAAATCTTTCGGAATAAAAGTAGAACATTGAGAAATTAATCAGATTATGATGATATTTGCGATACTCCGGATCCATGGCGTAGTATTTCAAAGTATCATTCATCCAGCCTAAATCCCACTTATAATCGAACCCCAAGCCGTCTGTTGAGGTTACTCTCGGATAATCACTGCTGTCCTCGGCAATCATCATAATGGTCGGATGAGCTTTGTGCAGCTGATAATTCATTAACTTTATAAAATCAATGGCAGGCTTGTTTTCGCCTCTTTCCTTGTTTCCGTCGTAATAAATCATATTGCTGACTGCATCTACTCTTAATCCATCAATATGATATTTTTCCAGCCATAAATTACAGCTGCTTAATAAAAAACTCTTTACTTCGTTTTTCCTGAAATCAAAGTAGCGGGTCCCCCAGCTGCTGTCCATAGCCAGTTCATACTGATTTGTACCATCAAAATTAATCAATCCATAACTGTCTTTCACAAAATGAGCTAAAACAACATCCATTATTACTCCGATATTGTTATTATGGCAGGCATTGATAAACATCATCAGCTGATCGACAGAACCGTAACGAGAAGTTATTGAATGATAGCCGTATTGCTGATAACCCCATGACATATCTAAGCCATGTTCATTAATCGGCATCAGTTCAATATGGGTATAGCCCATTTCCAGTACATAAGGAATTAATTCATTAATCATCTGGTAATAATTGAGCCATTTACCTTCTTCATCCCGCTTAAAGCCGCCCAAATGCACTTCATAAATATTTACCGGACGGTCATAATTGCGTGATCGGTTGTTCATCCAGTTTTCATCTGTCCAATTGAAATCCAGAGAAACCACTTTGTTGCTCCAAGCCGGTCTTACTTCATTGTAAAACCCGTATGGATCGGCTTTTTCGACCAGTTTCCCGTCACATTGTTCGATTATATATTTATATCGGCTATATTGAGTCAATCCCTCAATATAGGTATGAAATATTCCACGATTATCTTTTTGTAAGAAATTGCTGTTACTGCTCCAGTTGTTAAAATCACCGGCCAGTCTGACACTGCGGGCATTAGGAGCAAAAAGAGTAAATTCTACCCCTTTATCTACGATATGAGCGCCAAATAAATTAAAGCTATTTATTCCATTGCCCATAAAAAACTCATTTACCAATTTTTCGTTCATTGCATTTCCCCTCATTATTTATTTTACTACAAGTAGTTGCCCTTTTCTATATAATACTTACTAATAAAATTCGGCTGACAGTAAATAATGTCAAACTTCCTAAACAGTGCTTTTCTATCTTTTATAAAAAGAGCAATTAAAAAGCATGGCTTTCGCCATGCCTGATAAATATTATTCTCTATAACCTGTAAGCTAATTCGTAAGCCTTCCAGATAACCGATTTTAAATTGCCGACTTTTAGTGCATCACCGACTACATGAATGTGTTCTTTTTCATTTTCTGCTGTCAATGGGTTACTGTTGTATCCTACTGAGATAATAACATTGTCGGCAGCGATTTTAAGTTCACTGTCTTTTGTCGCAACAATAACCGAATCGTCATTTATCTGCTTAACGGTACTTTCCAGATAAACCGGAACCTGATAATAACGCAATAAATCTCTTAGCATTTGAGAGTTTGCCATACAGATACCGGAAGCGGTAATAACATCCTGAGCCATTTCAACAATTACCGGCTTTTTACCCTTCAGACATAAATCGTAAGCTATTTCACAACCGGTTAATCCACCGCCGATTACAACAACATTTTCTTTTGTTTCTTTACCATTTAAGTAATCTATCGCTTCAATAGCCTGCTCAATTCCTTTAATAGGAATTGATTTTGCTTTCGCGCCGGTCGCAATTACATATTCATCAGCTACAATCGAGCTCAAATCGCTGACTTCGGTATTAAAATGAATTGTAATATTTAAGCGTTTCATTTCATTTTCATACCACTTTAATAATTGCTTGTCTTTTTCTTTGAACGAAGGAGCAGCCGCTGCAACAAATACACCGCCTAATTTATCGCTCTTTTCATATACTTGAACTTCATGTCCTCTTAAAGTGCATAATCTGGCTACTTCCATACCGGCAATACCACCGCCGATCACCGCAATCTTCTTGCTGATGGCAACCTTTTCGATCTTGTACTGTTGCTCATGATGAGTAACCGGATTTAAAGCACAAACCCCAGAAGTTTCTTTGCTGCTCATATCCATGAGAACTCCGGAATTTTTATAGTAGCCGGTTGGCAAACAACCGTTATGGCAGGAAATACATGGACGAATTTCCGCTTCTCTTCCCTGCTGTAATTTTGTCAGATATTCAGGATCGCACAAAAATTGTCTGGCAATACCGACACCATCAATTTCTTTGTTTGCGATAACTTCAGCCGCTTTATCAGCCTGCATTTTACCGGCACAAATAATCGGCACATCAACATGCTTCTTTATTTCAATGGCTTCTTTCAGATTGCAGTTTAAAGGCATATATACCGGAGGATGAGCCCAATACCACGAATCATATGTCCCGTTATCACAATCTAAAGCGTCATAACCGGCTTCAGTCAGATATTTTGCCGCTTTGATAGATTCTTCCATATCACGACCCTTTTCAATGAACTCTTCATTAGGGACAGCCCCAACATTAAAATCTATTACCTTAGAAGTAACGGAATATCTTAACATTACCGGATAGTCTTCACCACATTCTTTTTTAATGGCTTTTACTACTTCCGTCGCAAAACGATAGCGATTTTCAAAAGAACCGCCATATTCGTCAGTACGGTTATTTGTATATGCTGTTGTGAATTGGTCCATCAAATATCCTTCGTGAACCGCATGAACTTCAACCCCATCAACACCGCTTTCCTTACATAATTTAGCAGTCTTGGCATAGCCTTCAATGTAAGCGGCAATCTCTTCTTTAGTAATTGCTCTGGTTGACAGTTGCGGCGCCCAGACCATTGGAGTTCCTTCGCTTGGTCCGACCATCATCTCATTCAAATGTACGATCGGATTGGTAACTTTCTTTAACAGTTTGTTTTCAGCAACCGGAATCAGCTTATCAACAATAGTATAGTTTCTTCCGGCAAAACCGGCACCGATTTGGAAAAATACCTTTGAACCGTAAGAATGAATTTCTTCAATTAACGGTTTGGCTTTTTCAAACTCCTTTGGATACTTATGTGTCCATTTTCCCATCATCATACCGTATACAGGCAGCATACCCGGTATTAATAATCCAACATCATTTTTAGCCAGATTAATGTAGTAATCACGGCAATTAGCATTGAACTTAGGTCCGAACATATTTTCGACTATTCCGGTCCCTTCCATGGCGGTGATTACAACACGGTTTTTTACTTCACAAGTACCGATTTTCATCGGCGTAAATAACGCATCATATTTTGACATAACCACTTTTTCTCCTTGTGAACATTATAACATATTCCTGTTAGCAGCAAGTGTTTTTATCATTTCTCACACAAAAGGCAAAATACTATACGGTAATACAATTAACGATAAAAGGTTGTAAACCAAATGATTTACAACCTCTTTTTTATTCTACTGACTTCAACGATTCAACCATCTCGACATTTCTCAAGCTCTTCTTGGTTAACTGTAAGACGATTATCGTAAATACCGGCGTAATAACTGCTGCAATTACATAAGTCAATGGCTTGATATTGCAAGTAAACATAACATTGTCCATATCGATTATCTTCAATACAAACTTTTCTTCAATTTTTCCCAAAGGCAATCCGCAGACAATGCCGATGAGTGTCAATAGGACAATTTCTTTGAAGATATAACGGTTTACTTCACCGTTTCTAAAGCCCAAGACTTTCAATGTCGCAATTTCCCTGATTCTTTCGGAAATGTTAACCTGCATTAAGTTGGTCAATACGACAAAGGCTAATGAACCAGCAGTAACAATAATTACAATAATAACGTAATCCAGCGCCTCAATCATTGCGTTAAAGTTCGCAATAAAGCCTGAAAAGTCAGTTATCGAAGCAATATTTTCAACATTTTGTAAATCTTCTTGTAATGCTGTATATCCGGCCTGATTTCTTACCGCTATTAAGGAGTAATGAACATTCTCCTCAAATAAATCACTGTATAAACTATCGGAAATAAACAGATAGTGTTGGAAATACATTTTACAGATTCCGCTGATTTCCACCTCGGCCTTTATTCCTTCACTAGAAGTTATGGTTATTTTATCGCCGACTTTCAGTTTATTATTTTCGGCAAATTTTTCCGAAATAATGACGCCCTTGTTATCCATCTTCATTTTTTCACCGGTTTTATAGTCATAAAGGTTAAAGATCTCATTACCCTTACGAGGATCTAATACCTCGGCAGTGATGACATCATCACCGAATGAACCATAAACACTGGCATTATAAGTTGATAATTTTACTACCTGTTGATTATCCAAGTCATTTTCCAATACTTCGACTATTTCATCAATGTTATTGTCATTGTCAAGATAGACATTGCAGTTGTAGTTGAAGTAATCCGAATACTGGACCGTAACAATATCACTTATTGAATCTTTCAAACCGAACCCCAATACCAATAGGCTTGTACAGCCGGCAATACCGATTACGGTCATGAAAAATCTTGATTTATAACGCACGATATTTCTCACAGTGATTTTATCGGTAAATGAGAACTTCTGCCAAATAAAGTCGATTTTTTCCAGCAGTATTTTCTTCGCACTCTTTGGCGGCTTTGGTCTCATTAATTGTGAAGGCGGCTGTTTTAAACTGCTGTTGGTTACTAACGCTGCCACAATCGACATCAGAAGTGAAAAACTCACGAAACTGATAATCGCATTTTTAATCGGGAATAATTTAATCATATCCGGGAAGTAATACATTATTCGCCAGGTTTCATAAATTACGGTTGGGAAAATCATCATTCCGACAACTAATCCGATAGCACTTCCCACAACACTTGCGGTTAAGGCATAAATGACATATTTACCGATTATCTGTCCCTTAGTAAAGCCCAATGCTCTGAAAATACCGATTTGTCCACGCTGCTCATCGATTAATCTGGTCATTGTCGTAACACAGACCAGTGCAGCGACCAAATAGAACAGAACCGGGAATACAATACCGATGGAATTCATTTGATCGGCAGATGCACTAAACATATAGCAGCTATATTGCATATCTCGATCCAAAATAGTCCAGCTGGCCTGCGGCAGTTCATCCAGTTTTTGCTGCGCCAGCTTCAGCTTGTTTTCTGCTTTTTCAATTTCTAAATTAAAATCGATAACAGCCTGATTGTACTGCTTTAATCCGCTTTCATACTGACTGCGGTAACTAGCCATCAATTGCTTTGCCTGATTCAGCTGTTCTTTGCCCTCAGCAAGCTCTTTTTTGCCGTTTTCTATCTCAATCAAAGCACTTTCCAATTGTTCTTTGCCTTGCTTGAGCTGGGTCATCTGAATATAAGTCTGCTCAATTGAACCATTGGCGCTTTCATCGATTTTATCTAAGATCTCCTGCAAATACTGCTGATATTGCTGCTGCGTTTCGGCTGATTGATTGATAATCAGATTATTTGTCTCAATAAGCGCTTGTTTAAGAGCAATCTGACTTTCAATTAAACTGATCTCCTGCGACAGCTGCAGTTTTTGCTGCTTCAGCTGTTGTAAAACAACCGGATTTGTTTCATTTTCGATTTGCCGGTTGATTAATTCCAGCTGCTGCTGTTTTTCAGCCAATTGCTGATTCAGATCGTCAATTTCCTGTTGTAATTTTTCATTCTGTTCAATCAGAATCTGTATATTTGAATCATCAATAACAGGATTATCTCTCATATTTTTTATCAGCTGATACAACTGATAAGAAGACTCAACCTGTTGATAAACCTCATCAAAACTGCTGCCGCTTTCCTGCTCGATTTGCGCAATAGCCTCATTTACCTGTTGTAAGCTGTCATTAACCAGCTTTTCTTTTTCCAGTAAGAGCGTTTCATTGTATTCAATGGTTGACTGATTGGTTTCAATTTCCATCTCACCGATTATTATTTTAATCAACGCTTCATCCAGTTGGTCCTTACTCTCATCGAGCAATTGCTGACCTTTTACTCTTTCTTCTTCAAGAGTCTGTTTTCCTTCATCAATCTCTTTTTGATAATCGACCAGTAGCTGATCTTTTAAATAATCCTGCTGCTTGCTGGCTAAATATTCTATTTCGCTCTTGCCATTGTCAATTGCCTGCTGATATTCTTCTTTAAAGCTGTTTAATGCCTTAGTATCCTTGAATGTACAGTATACCGAAGTATAATATTCAAAAACAAAGTTTGAGTTAGCGCAGTAAACAACATTGGATAAATCCAAATTATCTAACAGCGATGTCGACAGAAATTTACTCATATATTCGCAGCTGTCTACGATGCCGACTACTTTAAATTTTGTCACGGCTAAATAATCGGTAATCTCATCATCAATCAGATATACTTCGATTTCATCTCCGATTTGTAAATTTCCTCGATTCAGCACTAAAACTTCATCGTCTTTTTGAGGCTCTCTTCCGGCAATCAACTGATACTTGTTAACCTGACTGTCCAGTTCTCTTATTCTTAAAACAACATCGCTTTGACTATTAAAACGACTGTATACATCCTTAAATTTGGAAGGATAAACCAAATCTATACCTTCAATCTTTTCAATTTCGTCAATATCCTCCTGACAAAAACCATAAGAAGAATATATTTGAACATCTTGAAGGTTATTTTCATCATAATACTTTTCAACGCTTTCTTTCATAACCAGACTGCTTGAAAGCAAGCCCATCATAAAAGCCACTCCGATAATTACTATGCAAACTATCGTAAAGAAGCGGTTAAAAGTCTTTTTTATTAATCTAAAGGTATCCTTATTAAACATTAGTATTCGATATCCTCAATATCCATTGGATTGTCATTGGTTAAACAGCTAACGATTTTACCGCTTTTAACCCGGATTACTTTTTGAGCCATTGCTGCTAAAGCACTGTTATGGGTAATCATCACAACCGTAATGCCGTTTTTAAAGCACATATCCTGCAATACCTTTAAAACCTGTTTGCCTGTAACATAATCCAATGCCCCGGTAGGTTCGTCGCATAGTAATAATTTGGGGTTTTTACCTACCGCTCTGGCAATCGCAACTCTTTGTTGTTCGCCGCCGGATAACTGCGAAGGGAAATTGTTGCTTCTATTCTGCAAGCCGACTAATTGTAGAGCATATTTTGCATCAATCGGATCTTTTGCTATCTGAGTTACTAATTCCACATTTTCCTTAGTGGTTAAATTCTGTACCAAGTTATAAAACTGAAAAACAAAGCCGATATCATAACGACGATAGTCACACAATTGTTTCTCATCAAACTGTGAAATGTCCTGCCCATCAACGATGATGCTTCCCTTAGTTGCGCTGTCCATTCCGCCTAAAATATTCAGTACCGTTGTTTTGCCGGCACCCGAAGCACCTAAAACGCAGACAAATTCTCCCTTATCGATTTCAAAAGAGATATCATCTAAAGCTTTGATCTCCACTTCACCCATTTGATAGATTTTTGAAACATTTTTAAATTCGATATAACTCATAATCTCACCATTTTTCTATTAAATTATCCATATAACTGTTGATATAGATAATCAGCACATTTTTCAGTTCATTTACTTTCAGCTTATTTTGATACATAATCTCAGTTATACCGCTGACAATACTCACTGAGAAAGCCCTCGATAATGTATCGATTTCTTTCTCATTTAGATTGCTCATCATATTGCTGATGATGAATTTGACTAATCTTCTGAACCATTGAGCGATTTGATCACTATAATGTGTACTCAATATCAAGATGTTAAATTCATCCGGTCTGGAAAAATAAATGTTTGCCAAGTCATCTGACAGTTTTTCGACTAAACCCTGTAAATCTTTTTTGAAGGATTTCACAACAAAAGAATCGTTCAGCAGTTCAAACTGGTTATCGGTTAACTGTTTAACCATTTCATCCAGAGAATTAATGACATCCTGAATGATATATTTATTCAGTTCTTCTTTGCTTTTGAAATAACGATATAAATTACCCACTGTCATCGCACAGTTATGGGCAATATCTCTCATGCTGGTGTTTTCGTAACCCTTTTGCATAAATTCCTTTTTTGCTGATTCAACAATACTGTTTCTTACACTGTCTTTTAATACTTGTGGCATAAATGAACTCCTGTTTATTATTCTATCACTAAATTCGCAAAAGTAAACAACTGTTTATTATTATGGGAATAATCACACAATTTAAAAGCGGTAATCCTATTGATTACCGCCTAACTCTTGTTCAAATTCATCAAGTTTTTCCAGTGGTACACTGGCCGCCATACCGCCAAAGCCTCTGCAACAATAGGCTCCGGAAAGACTGGCATATTTCAAACAGTCTTTATATGACATATTATTACTCAAACAAGCCAAGAAGCATCCGGCAAAGCTGTCACCGGCTCCGGTAGAATCCACCACATCCACCTGATAGGCTTGCCAAAACAATGTTTCATTTTGAGTATAGCAATAAGCTCCGTTACTGCCGTCTGTTATACAGACAAACAGGGCACCGTTTTCCAATAACTTATCTTTAACATCAAAGCCGGTTTTACTGCATAGTTTTTCATAGGCTTTGGTATTGATAAACAAACCATCTGCCAATGACAACAGTACCTCGATTTCTTCCGGGTTGTTGTATTGACTCGAACCGTCAAATATCATTTTAGCTCCCGCCTTTTTCGCTTCAATTATCGGCTGATAATCAGCAAACGAGATCATTATCGTATGCATTAGAGAATAGATATATGACGCATTATTCAGTAAAGAACGCATTTTATCATCAACGATAAAGAAAGGTCTTTTCGGTTCAATTACATAAATACATTTTTCATCCTGACACTGCATTATCAGACAGCTGCCATTGACAACATCTTTGCCATATTGGATATCGTCTACCTCAACATTTTTCTCCTTTAATGTTTTAATCAGTAAATCCGTGTCTTCGTCATCCTGTTTCAAATAATCGATGACCTTAGTTCTGACTGCTTTGCTGGAAGCAACAGCAGCAACATTTAAAACACAGCCACCCACTTTTTTGCCCAGCGGTATTGCCATAGTGACCTCTGATGCTGAAGGAAATTCTTCAACCTGATAGAAACTGTCAATATCGCTTCCGGCAATCATCAACAAATAATTATTCATTTAACAACGCCAACTCTCTAGCGGTTTTTCGCAAATCAAAACCATTAACCTCATCAATTATCTTCAAATATCTTTCATCATAGTAGCCGTTTAAGGTACCGGCAATTGCTCCGACAATCGTAGCCACAGTATCGGTGTCATTACCCATATTTACCGCTGCCACAATGCAGTCAACCGGATTGGCATCAAGTGCTACCAGTAACCCAAAAGCTGCCGGAACAGCTTCGTAAGCTGCCAAACCGCTGCCTACCACTTCATTCAATTCTTTGGCCGCATTAATTAAGTCGCCCTTATTCTCAACTCCGATTTTAAAAGCCAGCTTTATTCTTCTGTATACTGACGGGTTAGCAAGCTGAACCCCTTGAGTTTCGCCATATTGAGCTCCTTTAAAAGCCGCATACATTACATCACTGATATCAGCATCATCCTTCATCGCCGCACTAACCGCCCCGGCTACCGCACATGCCGCTGCCAAAGAAGAATTATTATAATGTGTTGGTTTACATATTGTAACGGCTTCTTTGATTGCTTTATTAACATTTGTTCCACAGGCAAAGCCAACCGGAGCAATTTTCATTGCACTACCGTTAGTGCCTTTACCGTTTTCCACCGCCGGATGAAAGAGGTTATCAGCCACTTCATCGCCCTTCAATTTATTGATTGCTGCCATAGTGGTCGGTCCGGCCATTGTTATGTACGGAGATTGGGACCAATTAACCAAGGCCTGTTTACTGACATTCTCATCTATTACTCCCTTATTATTAATTATGGCCCAGGCAGTATAATAAGCTAATGAAAAATCATCTGTAACAAAGCCTTTAGGGCATCCTCTGGCAAACACATCGTCTGGAATATCGACAAAATCGGTTACCAATCCGCCAAATTTATCGACTATTTGATCCATGTTTCTGGTTTCGGTTGCTGCTCCCATAGCATCGCCGACAGCACCGGCTAACAAACCACCCAATATTTTTTGATATTTTGTCATATTGTCCTCCTTAATTTATATACTAAATTCAAATCATTATTCTGCAATCCACCTCAATACTGTTTATCATTCTTCATCATGGCAATTGTCCTCTTTAAGCATATTTAGAACTTAAATAAAGCAATCTTTCAGCTATATAATAAACAGTAAAACTATCTTTTTTCGTATTTTCCTCTTCTTGCCTACTAAATCCCATTGTTTTTTCATTTCATTCAGCAAAGGTTCCATCACTTAACTATCACACGATAACTTCAATTGCATCTCCACTTCATTTCCGTTTACGATATTTCCGGTTTCTTGAAATCCTACTTTCTGATAAACATGTTTTGCGATTTGATTTCCTTGGATATAATCAATTGTAACATAATCATATTTTTTACAATCGCGCATTCGTTTGATGATTTCCTTCAGTGCGATGGTGCCATATCCTTTACATTGATACTCAACAGAAATCATAATTCTCCATATGGCAATCTTCCTATTTTCAGCATCTTCATCTAACATCATAAATCCAACCGGCGTACAGTCATCGTAAATTGCAAATGGATAAACATCATGATCATCCCGATATAGCCATGCTTGTGCTAACGAATAAACATTAGACGCAACATAATTTTCGTTTTCCGGGCGTTTAAGGTTAATAATATCTTTAAAATTATCTTCCGTTATTTCTTTGAAGTAAATCATTTGAACCTCCATATGACGATACGCTGCTAAAACCTAGGCAAATCTTTCTTGTTCATATTATCGCACAATCTCCATTCTTCTTACCTTATTATAACAAACTTTAGGCTAAAAAGTTTGCTATAATGAATGTATGGAAAATAAAGTATTTGTTTTAGGAAGCGGTTCTTGGGGAACGGCTTTAGCGGCAGTATTAGCCGATAACAACATTGATGTTACGCTCTATGGCAGAAACAAGGCGGAAGTAGATGATATTAACCAAAATCATCAAAACGCCAAATTCTTTAAAACTGTGTTGCCAGCCAATTTGAAAGCGACAAACGATCTGTCATCAGCGAAAAACTACCCGATTATTCTCACTTCGGTACCTTCCAAAGCTTTTGAAGAAGTTTTATTTCAATTAAATGATATTCTGACTGAAAAAACGGTCTTTATTAACGCTGCTAAAGGATTTCATCCGGTCAGTTATCAACGGTTATCCGAAGTCTACACTCAGACTCTCAATCAGAATTTACAAGGCGATTATTTTGCCTTAATCGGCCCGTCATTTGCCGATGAAGTTGTTGAAAAGAAAATTACGACCATTAATCTGGTTGGCGAAAATCAAGAGCTTTCTACACAACTGCAAGTTCTGTTTTCCAATGATTATTTCAGAGTCTATCGAAATGACGATTTAATTGGAGCCGAATATGCTTCCGGTTTAAAGAATGTTATTGCTTTAGCCAGCGGTACTGTTACCGGTCTAGGTTTACAAGATAACGCCAAGGCTTCGCTTATAACAAGAGGTTTAAGCGAAATCAGCCGCTACGGTTTAGCCCACGGCGGTAAACTTTCTACCTTTATGGGCTTATGCGGCATGGGAGATTTGATTTTAACCTGCAGCAGTTTTACTTCCCGCAACTTTCAGGCCGGTTATCTGATCGGCAAAAATGATTCGTCGGAAATTTTCTGGAAAGAAAACAAATCTACCGTTGAAGGGGTAAATGCCTGTAATATCATTTACCATAAAGCCAAAAAGGAAAACATCGAAATGCCGATTACCTCTGCAGTTTATCAGGTTTTATTTGAAAATAAGAAACCGTCTGAAGTTGTCAAAGAATTAATGAATCGTGATTTGAAATATGAAATATATTAGCGAGATATCGATAAAATGAAATATAAATGTTTAGTCTTTGACCACGATGATACCATCGTAAATTCTACCGCAACTATCCACTATCCCTGCTTCCAGCAATATCTGGATCAGCACTTTCCGGGCAAAAAGCTCACTTTAAGACAATATTTTGAAAAGAACTTTCACCCCGGCTTTTTAGCTATGTGTCGTGATGATTTTGCTATGAGTGACCAGCAAATCAAAGAGGAAGAGCTTTATTGGAATGATTATGTCAAAAAGCATATCCCTACTGCTTACCCTTTAATCAGAGATATTATGCTGGAGCACAAAAGACAAGGCGGTATTATTGCCGTTTCATCACATTCTTTTACTGAAAACATCATTAGGGATTTTAAAAGTAATAATCTTCCAATGGCTGATGTTATCTACGGTTGGGATTTGCCGGAAGAAAAAAGAAAGCCCGCCCCTTATTCCTTATTGGATATTATCAAGAAATTCAACCTGTCAGAAAAAGATTTACTAATGATTGATGACGCTAAAGCCGGTTATGACATGGCTAAGCAATGCAAAGTAGATTTTGCGGCAGTAGGCTGGTCAAACGATATCAAACAAATCCAACAATTTATGAAAGAAAATAGTGATTTCTATTTCTCTACGGTAGAAGAATTGAAGGATTTCTTAGGTTATTAAAACAAACGAATTAAAAAATGCCCTCCTAACCTTAAACCGGCAAGGAGGGTAAATTCATATTATACTTTTTTGTTTATGCTACCAATTGATCGACAAATTGATAGTATTTTTGTTCTTTTGCCATAACATCAGCTTGACTATCGCCCTTGATACAGAAATAGAATTTGAATTTTGGTTCTGTTCCCGAAGGTCTGATCGCAACCCAAGAGCCGTCAGCTAAGAAATATTTCAGAACATCGCTGGTATCAAAACCGGTAAGCTCGCTTTGCACTCCGTTTTCGATGGTGATTCTCAAACCGAAATCCTGATATTTTACAACCTTTTCTCCGGCAAATTCAGTCAAAACATTGTTTCTGAATGATTCAATCATTTTCTGCATTTTTTCCTGACCGTCAGCACCGGTTAAAGTTAAGGATTTCTGGCTTTCTCTATATGTACCATATTGTTCATACAGCTTATTCAAAGCGTCAATCATTGTCATAGATTTCTTCTTATAGAAATTTGCACATTCGGCAATTAATAGACATGACTGGTTACCGTCTTTATCTCTGACAAAGTCTTTCAGCAAATAACCATAGCTTTCTTCATATCCGAAGATAAATGTCTTATCCTTTTTGATATTATGCTGCTCAATCTTATCACCGATATACTTGAAGCCGGTTAATGTTTTTTCCACGCTGACACCATAATGCTGAGCAATTCTTTCGCCCAGATCAGAAGTAACAACCGTATTGAACATAACAGCATTATCAGCCAATGTGCCTTTTTCTTTATTTTGTGAGAAAACATAATCCAAGATGATGGCACCGGTCTGATTACCGCTTAATAGTACATATTGACCGTCATGTTTAACTGCTAAACCCAATCTATCACCATCCGGGTCAGTTGTTAAAACAATGTCAGCATCACACTTAGCAGCATATTCCAATGCTAAAACGTAAGCTCTCGGATCTTCCGGATTAGGACATAATGTATTGGAAAAAGCCGGATCAGGTGTACACTGTTCTTCAACATAAACTACATCATAGCCAACCTTATCAAACAAGGCTTTAATTGCTTTATATGAGGTACCATGCTGAGGCGTATATACCACTTTGAAATTATCTTTACTTAATTGAGGATTTAATTGCACAGTCAATACTTCATTGATATAATCCTCATCAACCGATTTATCTACCGTAATAATCAATTGTTCCTGTTGAGGTGTTAACTGCGGTTCTTCAACAAAATACTGTTCGATATTATTAATTGCATCAATGACCATTGATACCTTTTCCGGAATTAACTGACAACCGTTTTCATCATAAATCTTATAACCATTATATTCTTTTCCATTATGAGAAGCAGTTATCATAATACCGGCATCACAATGTAAATGTCTTACCGTGTAACTTAATTGAGGAGTAGTTCTTAATGAATCATAAACATATGATTTGATGCCATAGCTTGCCAATATCTTGGCAGACTGTTGGGCAAATTCGACTGACTTATAACGATTATCATAAGCAATTGCTACACCGTTGGTTTTATTCAGCTTATTTAAAACAATTGCCAAACCCATTGTTGCCTTTCTAATCGTATAAACATTCAAACGGTTTGTTCCGGCACCCAAAATATTTCTCATTCCCGCAGTTCCGAATTTTGCATCAACATAGAAAGCATCTTCTTTTTGCTTTTCATCCATTGCCACCAATTCTTCTTTTAAATCTTGGTCCATATTAGGATGATTCAACCATAATAAATATTTTTCTTCGATATTCATATTGTCCCCCTGTTTATTCTTTTTTCTTTGTTTCATTATAGCACAGTAATAGCAAATAATCATATGTAGAGCAATAAATCAGTAATGATATAAAAGCAAATATTTTTCACAACCCTATCTCCGTTTCTTTAAATAAAAAACGATATGAATGATTCATATCGTAATAGTCAAATGACAAATTAATGTAATTACCCGTGATTAACCAATAACCTTTTGTGATCTTAATGTTTCAACGATATTGTTGATAGCATCTTGTTCGCCTTCTCCATCACAAGTGATAACGATTTCTGACTGAGTAGGTATACCTAAAGACATAACTCCCATAATTGATTTCATATCAACTGTACGGCCATTATAAGAAACCGCAACCTTACATCCTTTACATTTGCTTGCTGCACTAACTGCTACAGTTGCTGGACGTGCATGTAATCCTACTGGATCAGTTACTACTACTTTTACTTCTGTCATTACAAAACAACCTCCTATCTCAATATATTTTGTTGAATAAATTTTACAGCATTTCACAGGGTTTTTCAATAACAATTTGTAAAGGTTTACATTTTGCTCTTGTCCAAAGATTTATACACCATAACAAACACAACAGCAAATATTGAAAACAGTCCGATAACAAACATTGTAATATTTATGTTGAAACTGTCCTCCAAAAAGCCGACCAGAAGCGGCGCAAACAAGGCACTTGTGCTGCTGTATAAAGACAGCCCTATCAACTGACCCGAACTCTTTAAATGACTTGGCGTTTCATAATCGATTAAGTGTTTTGAAGCGATTTGAATCAATGGGAAAGTGATAGACTGCATAATCGATATCAGCATAACTGAAGATACCGAATTGCTGAAACCGTATAATAAAAATCTAATTCCGTATACTATTACCGCAAACAGCAGGATGTTGGAAAAACCCAGTTTTTTGGCAACTCTGTTTCCTAAAAACATCAACGGAAGTTCAACCAAACCGATGATCATCCAATAGTAACCTACCTGTTTAGCACTCGCATTTAAAATATTCAGTTTATCCACGATTACATAATCCAAAGAATTCTGCATCATAAATGTCCCGAAAAAGGCCAAAATCAAAGCTATATATTTTTTGTTAGCGAATAATTGCTTTACATCCGAAATTTGGATTTTAACAGTATCTGACTTTACCGCATCATCAATAAAGTGACATACAACACAAATTAACACTACCATAACACTGTAAAAGATCCCAATATAGCGATAACCGATTCTGCTGACAATGTCAGAAACGATATAACTGCCAACTACCCAGCCTAGTGAACCGAATGCTCTGATGGCACCAAAACTCTCTTTGCAGTGCTCTCCGCTTTCCATAACCCATGAATCGACAACTCCCATATTGGCATGGAATAACAGCTGGTTAGCCCCGACAATAAGCAAATGCAAAGGCAGACAATAAAAGTCAGTCAAATAAATGGCTGATACTACTACGGCGTAAATCGGATAGATGATAAAAACATAACGTTTGATAGTCTTGTTTTTATCACACAAATAGCCAATATAGAATTCGGCAGCCATTCCGACGATGGCACCTAAAGCAAACATATATCCTCTTTGACTGGCACTATAGCCCAGTGAAGTTAAATACGATACTAATTGGCAATAACTGATTGCTTGGGCGATATATGTGAAAAAATATGTAACACAAAACAAATATTCTCTTCTATACTTCATAAATGATTACCTCAGCCCAATAATTCTATCACATTTACCACACCATTTTTATACGTCTATGAAAATATTTTCCTTATATTTTTGTGATATACTTATATTGGTGATATAGATGGAAGAAGTAATAAAAATTGAAGGTGGAAAACTATTAGAAGGTACTATTAGAGTATCAGGAGCTAAAAATGCCACAGTTGCCTTAATACCGGCTTGTGTTTTAGCAACCGATGTAGTTAAAGTTGTCGGTATTCCTAATATTTCAGATGTTCGCTCATTAAAAGAAATTCTGGAATATATGAATGTCAAGGTAACAACCCCTTCTTTAGACTGCATGGTGATTGACCCAAGAGAAATGGTGAATAAACCATTAATCATTGATGCTGTCAGCAAGCTAAGAGCATCATATTATTTTATGGGAGCCTTACTTGGCAAATATAAAAAAGTCATAATCAGAATGCCGGGCGGCTGTAATTTAGGCCCTAGACCTATCGATTTACACTTAAAAGGTTTCAGTGCTTTAGGGGCAGAAATTAGCTACGAAAATGATAATTACATAATCACTGCCGATAAACTGATCGGCACAAAAATATACTTAGATATTGCTTCAGTCGGAGCAACCATTAATATCATAATGGCTGCAGTTTGTGCTCAAGGCGAAACAACCATTGAAAATGCAGCAAGAGAACCCGAAATCATCGACTGCATTACCTTGTTAAATGAAATGGGAGCTGACATCAGAGGTGGAGGCACCAGTAAAATCACAATTAACGGAGTTGAAAAGCTTTCAGGCTGTTTCCACGAAATTATACCCGATCGAATTGAGGCCGGAACTTACCTAATATTGGCAGCTGCCATGGCAAAACAGGTTACAATCGATAATGTTATTCCATATCACTTAGAATCACTCATATCTAAACTGATTGAAATGGGAGTTGAAATTGACAGTCAAATCGATAAAATCATCGTTAGAAAAAACAGCAATTCCCTTAACAAAGTTGATATCAAGACAATGCCGTATCCGGGATTTGCGACCGATTTACAGGCACCGTTAACAACTTTACTGACTCAAGCCAAAGGCAACAGTACCGTTACAGAAACAATTTATAAGGAAAGATTTAAACACTGCCAGCAATTAAATAAAATGGGAGCCAACATTATCATCAGTCCTCCTTCAAGTATCGTCGTTGGTCCGACCGCCTTATCCGGTAAAGATGTTTGGGCAACCGATTTAAGATGCGGCGCTGCCTTAGTTATCGCCGGATTGATGGCTGAAGGAACGACAACCATTCATGATATCTACCATATTGACCGTGGATACGAAGATATCGTTTCAAAGCTGGCTGAATTAGGCGCAAATATCAGAAGAGAGATTATTTAGCAATTACTGGCATTGATTGATCAACAATATCTGCTATCGCAATTCAGATTCGTTATTCAACACTATAACAACTATTCTTTATCGATTTTTATCAGAGGTAAATTAAATGGAATTATCTAGGTATCAATTTGAAATTATGGCTTTCTTACAGGAAAATCAGAATAAACCGTTTGTTTTAAGAACTATTTCCGACAAAATTTGTGTCAGTGCTTCGCTTGTTTCGCAGCAGCTGACGCACTTAACAGAATTAAATCTTGTTGATTTGTCCGATGATATCATCAAGGTTACCGACCAAGGATATAACCTGTTAGAACAGTATCGAGTAAAAAAGGCAATTATCTTAGCTGCCGGATTTGGCTCAAGAATGCTTCCGGCGACCTTAGATCGCCCCAAACCCTTGGTTTCAGTTAATAAAGTCAGAATAATCGACACTTTGCTGGATGCCCTTTTAGCATCTGAGGTTGAAGACATTTATATTGTTACCGGTTATAAAGCTGACAAATTCTCTGAAATTCTTGCTAAGTATCCCCAAGTTAAACTGGTTAATAATCCAATATATGATCAGACCAACAACATTTCTTCCGTAATGGCAATTTTAAATCAGCTTGATAACTGTTATCTTTGCGAAGCTGATCTCTATATTTCCAATCCGAGAATAATTAAAAAATATCAATATTGCAGCAATATTTTAGGTTCTTATTCTTTACAAACTGATGACTGGTCTTTCACTATGAAAGACGGTTATATCGACAATTATCAGAAAGGGAACAACTATTGTTATAACTATTACGGCATATCTTTCTGGAACCATACGGATTGTATAAAACTGAGAGAAGATTTTGTCGAAGTATATCAAAACGGCGGTCAGGATTATTTCTGGGAATTTGTCCCTTTAGTGTTAAAAAAAGATAAGTACAATGTCGAGATTAGACAGTGCCAAAAAGAAGACATAATGGAAATAGATAATTATTACGAATTGCAGCAGCTGGATTCGTCTTACCGATAGTTAAGTGATTTTTTAAGTAATCACTTTTCATTTTTGTTATAATTACTAGAAAGAGCGGAGGTAACATTTATGCAAGTATTTAAAGGAAATATTCTTTCTGTAAACAAAAATGATGATGTTTTCAATTATTTAGTTGAAAACGAAGGAAAAATTGTCTTTGTCGGTAATCAGCTTCCTAAACAGTATGAAAACTGTCCAGTTATTGACTTACAGGACAAAGCATTGGTTCCGGCTTTTGTTGATACTCATCAACATTTTGCTTCATTTGCGACATTTAACAGCGGATTAAATGTTATGGATTGTGAAGATAATCAGCAGATAATGCAAATGATAAGAGATTATTACAATAAATCTGCTTCCAAGACAATAATTGCTTTCGGAGCTTCGCCTTATTCAGTTAAGGAAAGAGTCTTAATCAGCAAGCAACAGCTTGATGAAGTATGTCCGGATAAAGAAATCATGGTAGTAAAATATGACGGACATGCTTGTGTCGTTAATTCAAAACTATTAAATAAACTACAAAGTAAAATCTCCCATATAAGAGGATATCACTTTGATAGCGGAGAAATGAACCAAGAAGCATTCTACGCTGTCAGCAATTATATGACCAATACCCTATCAATTCCTCAATTAATCGAAAATATGCAGGATACAGTTGATTATCTGGCTGAAAGAGGAATCGGTTGTGTCAATACGGTAAGCGGCGTTGGATTTGTCGGTAATCTTGACATTTCAATGGAACAGTATTTTGCCAAAGGTTTAAATAACGGTTTCCAGTTAAGAGTTTTCCCGCAAAGTCTTGATGTTTCTGTTGCCACTAAACGCAAATTGCCTCGAATCGGCGGCTGTTTTGCCTGTGCTTTAGATGGCTGCTTTGGTTCAATGGATGCTGCGGTATATCAGCCATATTCTAATGGCAATTGCGGAGTATTATATTATGATGATGAAACAGTCATCGATTTCTGTAAGAAAGCAAACCGCTTAAATCTCCAAATCGAAATGCACGCAATCGGAGATAAAGCATTTGATCAGGCTGCTCGTGCTTTGAAAGCCGCTTTAGATGATTATCCAAGAGAAGATCATCGTCATGGAATTATCCATTGTTGCATGGTCACAAAAGAAGGTCTGGATATCTGCAAAAAATATAACATTCAGTTCCCTGTTCAATCAGCTTTCATCGATTGGAAACAGGAACCGACCGAATATCTTGAATCAATTTTGTCAAAAGAAAGAGTTGATCAATTAAATCCATTAAAGACATTTGCTGATGAAGGAATTGTTGTTTCCTTCGGTTCAGATGGCCCTTGTACTAATCCAAATCCGATTGACTGGCTGGATAAGGCGGTTAATAACGAAAACAAACAACAAAGAATTACTATTCAACAAGCTTTAAGAATGGCTTGCTACAACGGTTACTACACCACTTTCGATGAGGACAGTAGAGGCTCATTAGAAGAAGAAAAAATCTGTGATATGGTCGTGCTTTCGGCAAACCCATATACCATCGATCCTGCTGAAATTAAAAACCTGAAAGTTGAACAGCTTTATTTATCTGGTCAACCGTATCATAGTTGTAAAGAAAACATCTTCAAAACTATGTTGAGAGGTATTTTCAGCAAGAATAAGGCATAAAGGAGGACGTTAATGCTTTTAAATGAGTTTTATATCCTTTCATCCCTCTATAACGGGTCAAAAGGATTAGTTGATTGTCAAACAGATATAGAGAAACAAAAGGCATTATCCGATGTCAGTTGTTTTAATAGTCTGATAAAACAGGGCTATATCTGTGATAACAAATTAACTGATAAAGCCCTTAAAGCATTACAACCGTATAAGGTTAAAAATGCTGTTATATTGGCAGCCGGAGCTTCAACAAGGTTTATTCCGCTTTCTTTAGAACAGCCAAAAGGTCTTTACGAAGTCAGAAATGAAAAGCTGATTGAAAGGCAAATTTGTCAGCTTAAACAAGCCGGGATAAATGACATTACCCTTGTTTTAGGCTACAAAAAAGAAATGTTCTACTATTTAAAGGATAAATATCAGGTTAACATCATCATCAATGATTCTTTCAATATTAAAAACAATATTGAAAGCTTACGTTTATCTCAGGAGATCATTTCCAATACCTATATTTGTGTCAGCGATGATTATTTTGTTGAGAACCCATTTAACCAATACGAATATCGTTGTTTCTTTTCCGGCTCATCAACAAATGAAAAAACCGATGAAATGTACGCCATCACCGATTCCGATAATAAAATTCTCAAATTGGAGAAGGATTTAAACGGTGGCAGAATTTTGTTAGGTCATTGTTATTTTGATGAAAAATTCAGTCAACAGTTCTTTGGGTTGGTTAATTCACTGGAAAACGATGGAAAGTATGATAAGGCTTTTTGGGAATGGTTAGTAAAAGATAAACTGGATTGTTTCGACAGTATTTATTTTAGAGAATTTGCTCAAAACACAATCTTTGAATTTGACTACTTCGATGACTTGAGAAGATTTGATACTAACTATTTAGGCTATTCACATAGCGATATTATGCGCAATATCAAACTGGTTTTCCGCTGTGATGAAGAAGATATCGTTAATTTCCGAAATGTTTCAAAAGGACTAACCAACAAATCATTTGTCTTTGAAATCGACGGCGTTGAATATATCTATCGACATCCCGGTGACGGAACTGAAAACATCGTAAATCGTAAAAATGAAAAAAAGTCCCTGATTTTAGCTAAACAATATAACATTGATCCAACCTATATTTACTCAGATGTAAACGAGGGCTGGAAAATTTCCAAATTTATCGATAATTTCAGAGAGCCAGATTACAACAGTTTCTCTGACAGTATACTTATCATTAATACCTTACGAAAACTGCACAATTTACCGATAATGGTTGATTATGGGCTTGATCCGATTTTAGACAGTATTGAAATCGAAAAGCTGCTGAAACAAAAAGATCCTGACTGTTTTAAACCATATCAAGGTCTTAAAGAAAACATTTTGAAGCTTTATGCGTTAACTGTCGATGATGGTGTGGAAAAATGTTTCTGCCATGGTGATACTTATCAGCCAAACTGGATGATCTTACCAAACAATGATGTAATTCTTATTGACTGGGAATATTCCGGATACAGCGATCCGGGTATTGATATCGGTTATTATATTGTTGACGGTCAGTTCTCTTTCCAGCAGGCTGAACAGTTCATCAAAGAATATCTGCAAGACAATTACAATCCGACGACCAGATTGCACTATCTATGTTATGTTTCAATCATTGCTTATTACTGGTTTGTCTGGGCTCTTTATCGACAGTCTTGCGGTGCCAGTATGCCTGAGGCGTTAAAGTGCTGGTTAGATGAAGCAATTCTCTACAGTGATTATGTCTTAGCAAACCTTGATGATATTCTTAAAACTGCTTAGACCATATTAAAAACAGGTATATTCTATCCCTACCTGTTTTTCTTTTACTTAAAAATTTTAAACTTTTCTGAATAATTTTTTTATTCCTTCACCAGCGTAAATCAACCCGAATACCAGTGGAATTATCTCTAATCGACCCAACAACATTCCGATTATCTCAATAATGAAGGTTCCTACCGTAGCATCAGCAGCTGTGATACCGACTGATGAACCGACGGTAGATAAACAGCTGGTAAATTCAAACAGTGCTTCATGCAGCTGACAGTTTGCGGTTAACATCAAGCCGAATGTTCCTGCCAGCAATAGCAGCAAATAAATCCCCACATAGTTCACTGCATCTTTTTGCTGTTTATCGCTTATTACACAGTCTCCGTTTGAGGTATACATATGAATATACTTAATGCTTCTTGATGAACGCATCCTGTCGGTTATTGATTTTATCCATACTTTAATTGAAATATAGACTCTCGACAGTTTTAAACCACCGGCAGTTGAACCAACCGAACCACCAAATACCATTAATATAATATACAGAAGCAACTTGGCATGAGGTATTCCAATAAAACTGCTCATATAGTCCCCTGTGGTCGTTAACGATGACACTACATTAAAAATCGAATCAACAAAATTATCGAATAATGATAAATCGCTGGTATTGTAGGTTATCAGCATCACTATAGCAGTAAAACCGATTACTATGCTGTTAAGCACTTTGAATTCGGTATTTTTGAACATTTCCTTGAATTTACCCTTTGTAGGTAAAATCAAAACTGCCATATTGATACCACCCATTAACATTAATAGTGTTGTCCATAGTTTAATAGCATTTGAAAAGCTGGCAACACCATCCGAATGAGTAGCAAATCCACCGGTTGATACTGCTGTCATTGTCGTATTTAAACTGTCAAAGAAGCCCATACCCAAAAGACAGTATCCAACCACTCCAAAACCGGTCATAATCAGATATGTTTTAAATAAAGTTCTGGCAGTGACTCTTAAATTCGGTCTGATTTTCTCAGGGTGACCTTCAGCATTGAACAAATCCATACTTTGTCTGTCATTAACAACAATCAAGAATAACAAGACGAACCCTAATCCTCCGACAAACTGAATCCACGAGCGGTAAAACAGCATAGTCGCAAAACAATTGTCAACATCTATTACTGACAGCCCACAGGTAGTAAAACCCGATACCGCCTCAAACAATGCCTGAATAAAGTTTAATTGCCCGCTTAACATAAATGGCAAAGCCCCGGCTAAGCAGCTGTATACCCAAGCATACAAAACAATTAAGGTACTGTTTCTTAAATTAACCGTATAGTATGGGGAAGGAATAAATCTTTTCCCGAAAAAGCAAAGAATCAATCCGAATAAAATTGATAATACCGACGGAATCAAAAAACAATGCACATACTTAAAATCCTGTGGATAGAAAATAATGCAAAAAACCGGAACAAAAAGAATAATACCGATTAAGATGGTTAATTTACCGTAGTTATTAAGTGACGATAGTTTATTTCTACTTATACTCATACTTATTTACCTGTAATAAGTGTAATTGCTTCTTCTTCACTTGCTGCCGAAGATAACAATAACAACATATCATTTGCCTTTATTACCGTATCACCACGAGGAATGATGTTCTCATCCCCTCGGATAACGCATCCGATTGTTGCTCCGATTTTCGGTAAATCAATATCAACCAATTTCTTACCAACCATTTTACTGTCTTCAGAAACCGTAATTTCATTAATTCTTATTCTTCCTTCCGAAATAGGAATTACATGGCTTAACTTGCTGGCGATAGTCTGCTGCTCAAGAATGCTGGTAATTGCACTTGTAGTACAAACCACGCTGTCTACTCCCATCTGATAGAATAAACTTGTTCTATTAGAGTCGGAAACAACCGCAACAGTCTTTTTTACTCCGAAAATCTTTTTACATACCTGACAAACGATGAGATTATCTGCATCATGGTCATTCATCGCAATCGCTACATCACAATTGAAAGTGTCCGCATCCTGCAAAACATCAACTCTGCAACCATCACCCAAGATAACATTTATGCCTTCAACTTCGGCAATTCTTTGACAGAATTTTTCATCTTTATTAATGACTGTTACATCATACCGTTTCATATTTAATGATTCGGCAAGAGATCTGGCCTGAGTCTTTCCACCGATAATATAAATTCTCTTATTCATGATTTTGACCTCCGTAATAGAAATCCAATACTGCGTTGGCTGACAATTCTGCCGGGCAGATTGTTTCAATTCCCATAGATTCATAGATCGGTCTCAAATCGTTATTAATAATTCTAATAATTACTTTGTCAACATTGAACATTTTTTTGGCAGCCTGACCGATAAAAATGTTATTATTTTCAAAATCGGTAACCGCAATAACGCAGTTGGCTTTTTCGATTTCCGCTTTTTTGAGTATTTCAAAATCACAGGCATCACCCACAACAGTTAAACCGCCGTAAGATGAGTCCAATGCCTCAAAAGCTTCCTCGTGACGATCAATTATAATAACATTTGCATCTCCATGATATATTTCATTAGCAATCCTTGAACCTAATTTACCACAACCGACAATGATGGTTAAATTTTCTTTACTTTTTGCCATATCCATCCCTCTTCTTTATACAATATTTATATTATAGTTATCTTTATTTAGATATTCAAGCATTTACTTTTACGGTGTATAATCAATAAAAGGAGGTAAAAAATGAACAAACATCTCGAAAAAATATGCCAAATTTGTCAAAACAGTCATTATCAGAATTTGATTTTTACTGATTATTACAACTTATACTATCTAACCGAACTTACAATCGACAGCGGAGAACGAATGATTGCTTTGCTGATAAACAAAAACGGTAATTATCTTTTTGTTAACCACCTGTTCAATGCCGAAGCGATTGATGGAGTAAAGATAATCTACTACGATGACATTGATGATCCGATTCAGTTGTTAGCTTCCTATCTGGTTAGTGGACCGATTGGGATTGACGGGAAATGGCAGTCTTCATTTTTATTCCGTCTAATGGATTGTCATCAAGCCGAATATTCAAATTGTACTTCGCTTATTGCTGAATGTCGTTTAATCAAAGATTTCCAAGAACAACAGTATATGATTAAAGCCTCTTTAGACAATGATGCAGTCATGAAACAGATAGTCCCTTATTTAAAATTAGGTGTCAGTGAAAAGGAAATTCATAATATTCTGATTTCTTTGTTTGAAAAACAGACCCATGAAACTGTCAGTTTTGATCCAATCGTAGCTTTCGGTAAAAATTGCGGTGATCCACATCATTTGAGCGATGATACCTTATTAACCAAAGGTGACAATATTCTGATTGACATGGGAAGTCATTACCAGCATTATTGTTCGGATATGACCAGAACCTTCTTACAAAATGATACTTATCAGGCTATCTATGATATCGTAAAAACGGCTAATCAACTAGCCATAGCCGCAATTAACACTTCCACAAACTTAGCTCAAATCGATAAGGTCGCTAGAGATTATATCTCCTCTTTCGGTTATGGTGCAAACTTTACCCACCGTTTAGGTCATGGTATCGGTTTAGAAGTTCATGAACCTTACGATGTTAGCAGTAGCAGCAATATTCCGATAAAAAACGGTATGTGTTTTTCAATAGAGCCGGGAATTTATATTAAAGGGGTAACAGGCGTTAGAATTGAGGACTTAGTCTTAGTCAAAGATGATAAGGCTGTTGTGCTAAACAGTTTCACAAAGGAAAACTGTCATATCAGCTTATAATTTTCAACAAATAAAAAAGGGGGCTGTAAAAAAATAAAAATTTAGGAAACTATGTAGAGGCTTGCAGC
>JBJFHD010000091.1:0-11980 GCA_051893335.1 Erysipelotrichaceae bacterium
TAGTACCTACATTTTTAATCGGTAATTTCCTACATTTCTATTCTGACATTTACAGATAATATATACCACTTAAATCATGCGATTTTTTTGTAGATTTTATTTTTAATATAGAGCCCCTTTACAAGAAACTACTATCATCTATTAGTGATTTACTTTTTTTAGAATTGTACCACCGCTTCGAATTTATCGCCAAAAAAATACCAGATATTCTCATAATAGCTTCTTACCATGATATCGATATACGAGCCAAAAACATTTTTATTGAAAGCAAAGACCCCTATAAAACAATGAATGATAATTATGTCTATTTAGACGTCGAAGGTCTAGAACGAGAAGATTCTTTTTTATACAAGAGAATAGGCTATAACGATGTTTACGCCTATCTCAGTTTTGAAAATGAGTATGCCAATAATGAATTGATTAGTCTTAGGGATTTAGCTACCTTAAAAATTATACTAAACAAAAATGAAAGAGATACACTTAGTTGCATTACTTCTATTCTTGAAGATAATATCCATATCTTTGATTACAGTTTAGCAGAAGTTTTAAAACAAGTTCGAGATAATCAAACCTACATAACTTTATCTGTTGATTCAATATTTGCTAATCCAACAGCAATAGAATTACAAAGAATAAAAGTCGATGGACTGAAACAATATTATGGATTATATTATCCCAGCCATCTTGAAGAAAGATTAGACCCTTTTATTAATAGATTGATCAAGCATTTTAATCAGTGATAAGTCACAAATATTTAAGCATGTTTTTCCTTTATTTGTTTGCTATAATTATCCTATGGAAGAAATAAGAGATGAGAAAGGTTTGACCTTAGAAGAATTTTTAGAGCTTTATAAAACCAAAAATTACCCCAGACCATATTTGACTGCTGACTGTATTATTGCCGGTAAGCAGCAAGATCAACTTTACATTCTGTTAATCAAACGGAAAAATCACCCTTCAATAAACTGTTATGGGATTGCAGGGGGATTTGCCTCAAGCACCGAAACATTACTTGAGTGTGCCAAACGAGAATTACAGGAAGAAACTACTTTAAAAGTTGATGAGGTTAAATTGTTGGATATTTACTCAAAGCCAAATCGTGATCCTCGAGGCTGGGTAGTATCCGGCTGTTATTATGGTTTTGTCGACAAGAGCAAGTGCCACATAAAGGGTCAGGATGATGCTAAAGAAGCCAAATGGTTTAGACTTGAACACAATAGTGACTATATCATTCTTTCTAATGACAATACAATAATCAAGTTCGATTATCAGGGCAATTATCTATCAAAAGAAGTTTTAGCCTTCGATCATCAAATGATGATTTGCGATTTTGTTAAAAGACTTAATTTAGAATGAACGAAAAAATGGTGAGATTTAATTTCTCGCCATCTTTTATTTACTGACAGCTTATTAGTTCTTGTCAGTTTTAGCAATAAGCTGGTTAAGGGACAATCATCTTCCGGTATTGTCTGTTATTTCATTCTTTTAATATGAGTTTGATAATCCTCATAATATGATGAGATTTCTTCCCTTGTAAGAGTAGCTATTTCATCCGGATTATAATTCTGATATAACATACCCGGAACAAATTCTTCTTCAAAGTAGTATTTTAATTTCTCTGGGTCACTTGCTTTGATATAGGCATTACTGTAGCCTGCCTCATCCACTACCGAGAGCAAGACCGCATTGTTAGCCTCGTTGAGCAATATGATTGCCTCATATTGAGCAAATAAAGAATCATGCTTGTAAATCGCCCCTATCGTAAAAGTTAGTGGCTGCTCGGTTAACTTGCAGGGTTGTTCAATGGTATCTCCGATTGAAAGATGTTCATCATCCGCCAGTGAGCTTGAGATGATAATAGGGTTACACTCATAATTTGAAAGGATAGCTGTATCTTCCTTTATGATTGCCGCACGATCAAAGGAAGAAGTGTCTATTTTTTCAAACGATGATGTTGCGTAATATACAATTTTGCTTGGAACCGATGCCTTATTAGGATATTCGAATATCAATAGGGAAAATGAGAAAATACTGTCTACAAACGGTTCATTTTCTAATTCCTCAAGCTGTTTTTTTGTCGTACACTCCACATAATAATCAAACTGAGAATTGTCTGATTGATTCATAGATGCACTATTGCATCCTGTCATTGCAAAGAAGACTGCCATTATCGCAAGTATTACTATTATTCTCTTCATTTTTTCCTCCTGTGTACTTTTGTTTTCAAAATATAAACCTATTTTATGTTACAGTATACGATAATTCAATGGGTAAATCTTTATAACGGTTTTGGCATATAATTATCGCTTGGTTTGATTAATTGGCAGATCTGTATTCGGGTGCAAAACAAATATTTGATTGGGGTAGCCAAATTCTTCTGTCAATTCGCCCGGCTGAAAACCAAATTTTTGATACAGCAGCCTTGGCGCAATCCCCTTTTCATCATTTTCTCGAAATGTTGATACCGTAATATCATGACTTCTATCCAATTCATCCAGTGCCTTTTTCAACAGGATAGAAGCGACAGACTGCCTTCGATGTTGGGGGTCCACCGCCAAGCAACAAATCATATTTTTGTTACGTGAAAATAGCAGCACACCGATAATTGCTCCTTGACTTTTGATACATAAAGCCTGTTTTTTATCCATAAACTTTAGAACGGTCTGTTGATGTTCTTTTATACGCTCCTCTGTTTCCAGTCCCGGGAAATTCCCACTAACCTTTCTAACAAGCTGCATCCATAAACCGATACAGCAGCTATCCCCATATACTGCTTCTAATGCTTCCATTTCATTTACACCCTTGATTTCTAATTTAATTTCCAATGAGCCAGAATTATCTCTAGCCTTTCTTTAATTTATATCCTCTACTAATAATCATAATTATAATATATATTAGTAACAAATATTTTATTGTTGTCATTATACCAGCAATAATCACAAGTATGGGATATTGTATCGGATATAATTTTAGTGTAGTCATTAAAAAGATGTTTTCCATCCAATCAGAAAGACACGCTGTTATACCAATACTGATAATTTTCTTGCTTTTATTTCCGCTTGTTTTTTTCTCTAAAAACAAAGTTAAAAATATTAAAAATGCTGTTAATGTTAATGGTATTAAGGTATCGATTATAGCAGAGGACATTATATAAGCATTTCTGCCTGAAACACCATAATTTTCTGCTAAAGTATAAATATCATTAACTGTATAATAAAGTGTCAGCTCCAAATAGCGATTCCCATTTGTTGCTGGCAAAAAATAAAGAAAGTAATTTAACAAGTTAATAATAACCATTATTATCGCAATTATACTAGAATATAAAAGCCATTTTTTATTGACTTTACTTATTAATTTTTCCATCTTGCCTAAACCTCATTTATACAAATAAATTATATCTTTCTACAACAAAAACTTACTAATTAATTCTTGTTTCAATTATATAACAAAGGATAGATATTCTTAACTGAATTATCTATCCTACTTATTATAATATCGTTTTAATTAACAAAGATGAAATCATCCAACACATAACAACTATTACAATTTAAGCTTTCAAAACCAGCAATTTTTTAAGATCGTTCGTCACAATTTGCCGGTTGTAAGTGTATTCTTAATGCCAACCTATAGTAATTCAACTAAAAAGCACAGGATTTATTAGCAAAACCTGTGCTGAAGATTATTTGTAGCTCTGCTTTTTCACAACGATTGCTGTTACGGCAACCGACATAATTAAATATATTGCAGACATTATCAAAGCGTTTAGATACATATTGGTAAAAATAGCCCCTCCAGTTGCCGCATATACTCCATTTACACTGTTAAGCAACATTGTTGATACTATCATATACAGACAGCGGCAAGCTATTCTGGCAAATTCACTGGTTGCTGCCAGCATTGGCAATAAATAGGAGAATGCCGACAACAAGACAGCCCCAATCACAGTAAATAACAGTCCCGCTTTCTCGTTTTTTGTACAAATGACCACAGCGGTAACTAAAACCGCAAACGCCGCCAGAATGGCAATTTGACAAAGATATTTTCCCCAGAAAGTGACACTGATACTTATCTGAGCAAATATCCAGGCTGATAACAATGCAAAGATAAAACTCACTGAAAGAAATATTGCAGTAATCAATAGACTCATACTGAAACTCACTGCCATAATCTTTTGCCGCTTTTCACCATAACACAGTTTATTGCGGATAGTGTGATTGGTATAATCCCTACCGATAAACAACGATATGGCAACACCTAAAATAGCACAGAAAAAATCAGCACTGATACTCTGTAAAATGATGCTTTCCGCATTAATTCCTGATAAAGCAAAAACATAATCCATCATCAGACAGGATGCCACCGGAATTGCTGCTACTATAACTAACATAGTCCAGAAGATTTTGTCTTTACATAAGTGATACAGTTCAGCTTTCAATAAATTCATTTCTTTGTACCTCCTATCAAATCCATAAAGTATTTTTCCAAATCCATTTGTTCACACAAATGCTTAGTCAGCTTGATTTTCGCCTTATCAAATTCCCGGCATACAGCCATTAGATCAATATCACTTGCCACTTTCAAGCCGTTTTGCTCATAAGCAACTTCATAACCCATCTGTTTTAAGATGACTGCCGCCTCTTTCAAGTTATTGCTTTCGATATAGCAGCTTTCATGGGTTGCTGAAGCAATCTGCTGCGGCAAGACCTCTCGAATAATACGACCCTCATCAATAAAACCATAACGGGTCGCAAACAGACTTAATTCAGTCAAAATGTGACTGGAAATAAGAATTGTAACCTGTTTCTCTTGATTCATCTTCAATAAAAGCTCTCTGACCTGATGAATACCCTCTGGGTCAAGTCCGTTAATAGGTTCATCCAGCAACAGTAATTGCGGCTCACTTACCAAAGCCATAGCGATACCTAAGCGTTGCCGCATACCCAGAGAGAAATCCTTCGCTTTTTTCTTATCGGTTTTTGTCAAATCTACAAACTCAAGCAGTTCATTGATTTTAGCCGGATTTTGACCGGTAATCAGACACTGCATTTTTAAATTATCTAAAGCTGACAAATCCGGATAGATAGCCGGTGCTTCCACCATAGCGCAGATTTTCTTTCTCGCCTTATCAATTTGACTGCTTTGGCTGGAGATTGAAAACAGCTCATAATCACCCTCATCCGCCTTGACTAAACCGGCAAGAATACGTATTAAGGTCGTTTTCCCCGCTCCGTTTTTACCAACAAAACCATAGATATCGCCTTTATGAATTGTCATGGTAACATCATTTAAAACTGTTTTGTGCTTATAGCTTTTCCGCAATCCATTCACTTTCAAGATAGTTTCAGACATAATAGCGTCCTCCTTTTATGCCTACTTTTTAACTGACTTTTATGAAGTGAATTTTAAATCAGCAATCAATTCAATTTTTTGGTTTTTATTTGCTTATGGCTATTGACTACCATATATACGGAAATTGACAAGACAAGCACACAGACAATTCCGGCAACAGTTCCGACTAATCCCTGTTTGAGCCGATATGAAATTTGTTCATCAAGTTTTCCAACCAAAGCTGTTGTCAAAGATAAAACAGACATCAAGGTAGCGGTTAAACCGACCAGTTTAGCAGCCGCCAAAACCGGAAAGAGCTGTTTTCTCAATTTAACTAAATTAATGATAGCCGATATTACTAAACAAAGAGTGTAAAGCTCCATAATCAGTATCACTATTGCCGGATAATGACTGAAGCTGTTTTTATGAACAACCAAAATCAAGACGCTGGCAAACAAAGGAGTCATAAAAAGTAAGACCATTCCACAGGAGAAATAACGGCTCCATTGGGTCAAACCAACATCTTTATTACCGTTAGGCAGCCCTTTTAAAAGCTGTAAACGCAAAAATGCCAGCATCCCATAGTAAACAGCCAGACAATTCGACCAGATCGAATGATTAAATAAGCCAACCAAAAACTGCATAACACTATAAAATAAATTCACCGCAAAAACGGGATACAACAATACTTCTGTCCGATACAAGCTATCGGTTAAAAAACGTTCACATAGCAGATAATGGGAAAACTTGCTGAATAACGACAATTCTTTAATCCACTTTGGTTGCAGCTCATAAAGCTTTTGAGCCGACTTTAGCCAGTATATTGGCTGAAAATATTGCTTCATAACCATCCTTCTATCATTACTCGGTTATGATACTTTTTGTTTGTTAAAATAATTTGAAACAAAAACAGCCAAGCCATCAAATGACTTGACTGTTTTTTATTTGTTAAGTTGGTTTATAGCTCTTATCAATATGGCAGATTAATTGTAAATATCGAGCCGATTCCTGCACTGCTTTCAAAACTGATTGTTCCGTTTAACTTTTCGATAATTTTCTTGCTTAAAGAAAGCCCCAAACCGCTTCCTTCCTGATTTAAAAAACGATGACCATAGTAGAAAGGGGTAAAAATATGTTGTTTTTCTTCAGAAGTAATACCAACCCCATTATCAATTACCTCAACAGTAAACCAGTCTTCATATTGTTTTAGTCTTACCGTAACAGTTCCATTTTGTTTACTGAATTTGATCGCATTTCCTATCAGATTTTGCCAAACTCTGAATAATAATGTTTCATTGCTTGTGATTTCAAATTCTTCCAGTTCCACAATCATTTCAATATTCTTTTCATTCCATAAAAGCTGTAAATCCAGAATAACCGAACGGATTTGTCCGGCTGGATAAAAACGATCTTTTTTCTCAATAATTGTCGTACTGTCTAACTTACATAATTGAAGAATATCCTTTGAAAGCTCAGTCAGCCTGTCCGTTTCAGTGATGATAACATCCATATTCTGCACTGTTGCTGCCGAGTTGTCACAATCCCGGGTAAGCTCGGCATAGTTGCGAATAACCGCCAAAGGAGTTTTATACTCATGTGAAACATAACGGGTAAACTCTTTGCTTAAAAAGGCATTGGCCTGCAACTCCTTGGTCATCTGATTGAAACTCTCAGTCAGTTTTGAAAGCTCATCATTGCCGCTTACCGGCACGCTGATTTGATAATTACCGTCGGCTACTTCTGCCATCGCTTTACTCAACCGGCCAAGCCGCTGTAAAATGGTTTTGTCCACAATCTTATAGAATAGAATAATTATTAAGATGAGAATGAACAGCTGGCTGATATACATCAAATCTTTCGCAGCAAGTTCTACCAGTAATTGCGAAATTAAATAGCCGATAAAGTTAACTGCCATAACGCTGATACATAGTGCCGCCAACAAGCTGAGCAACAGTTTTCTTGACAGCGTGGTTTGTTTCGGTTTTTTCTTCATAGTAACACCGCCTTATAGCCTAAACCCCGTACAGTGACAATCCTGAAATCGGCATTTTCGGTTTTATCCCGGAGCCATTTAATATGCGTATCGACAGTTCGATCGGTGCTTTCACTGTCGTACCCCCAGATTTCATCAATTAATTGTTCACGGGAGAAAATGATATTCGGATTTGACAGCAGCTTAAACAGCAGCAAAAATTCCTTTTTCGTTAATTCAATTTTTTCGCCGTTAATCTCAACTGTATTTGTATTATAGTTCAGTTTAGTATGAGCTAAATCAATCCTTTCTTCCGAAACCGCATTATAGCGGCGCAAAAGAGCCTTAATCCGCAAGGATAGCTCCTTTAGTTCAAAGGGCTTGACTAGATAATCATCCGCCCCGGCATTGAAACCCATTTCCTTATCTTCAATCGTTTCCAAAGCAGTCAGCACCAAAATCGGGATATCTTTCGATATTTTTCTTATTTCGCTGGTCAGCTCATTACCGCTCATATATGGCATCATAATATCCGTTATTACCAGATCAAACCGCTCACTACAGAATTTTTCATAGGCGGTTTTTCCATCTTTGACCGCAACTACCGTAAAACCCTCTTTACACAGTGCCTTTTCAACAACATTTCGCAAATTAGTATCATCTTCAGCAAGCAATATATGAAACATCTTATCCCTCCCTGCTCTTTCACAATTTCAAGTAATTGTTTTTATTTCAATATAACCATAAATTGTTAAATGAATTTGAAATAGTTTCAGCCGACTTAGTCAAACTGTTTTATTGTTTAATTATATCATTCATATTTGTCCCAGCCCTAAACGAAAGCCTAAGCAATTTAACTGCATATCTTAAAGAAAAAACAGTTGCGACTTTTATTACGACATAATAATTTGCTATAATAGACAAAAAGGAGATAACATGAAAAAAACAAGCTCAGTTTTAGCCATAGTCCTAATTATTATCGGTGTTTTTGCTTTATTTGTTGCCGGTTTCTTTTGGTTTGCTTATACTAACACTTTAGATGGATCAGCTGATACCATGCTGCTGCAAAAAAAGATCATGTATACCGCATTAATACTTGGACTCATCTTATTAGCCGTAGGGATTGCCCTACTGGTAATTTCCAAAAAAGCATAATAAAAACGGGCTTACCCTAAACTGGGACAGCCCATTTTTTCTTTACAAACCATTAACAACATTTTTAGTATTTCCTTGGAAATACGATTGAATATTATCAGCCACGATATGGGCTCTTTTCTCAAATGCCTGTTGACTGGCAAAGCCGATATGAGCGGTTAACAGACAATTCTTCGCTTTTAAAAGGCAATAATCACTGCTTAAAGGCGGTTCATAATCAAATACATCAACTGCCGCTGCCGTTATTTCACCGGTATTTAAAGCATTCGTCAAAGCTTGATTATCAACTACACTGCCTCTGGCACAATTGATTAAAACAGCCGTTTTTTTCATCATTTTCAATTGCTCGGCAGCAATCAGTGCTTTTGTCGAAGCATTAGCCGGTACATGCAGGGAAACAATGTCGCTTCTTTTTAATAATTCTTCCAAACTGTCAACAAACTCGACATTGTCGATCTGTTTTTTAGTTCGGCTGTACCCTATTACCTTGCAACCGAAAGCCTTTGCCAGTTCAGCTACTTTTTGACCAATCGCACCTAAACCGACTATCCCAAAGGTTTTGCCTTCCAATTGGCTGCCAACCAAGCCGGTTTTATCCTGCCCGTTTCTGACCGCAAGGTCATTTTCTTTAATTTTTCGCAATAAAGAGATGGCTAAAGCAATTACCAGTTCACTGACCGAACCGGTTGAATAACCGCTGCAGTTAGAAACTACAATTCCCTTTTTCTGAGCATAAAGCACATCAACATGATCATAACCGGTAAATGCTATGCAAATATATTTAAGATTTATACAAGCATCAATTACTTCCCGATCAAGCGGAATCTGTGCCGTTACTATCGCTTGGCAGTCTTGGCATCTTGCGATTAACTGCTGTTTATCAGCCGGTTTATCATCATAATAGATGAAATCCGCCTCGATATTATATCCGTCGATAATCTGTTTTAACTGTTCATTGCTTATTCCTAAAGGTTCAAGAATAGCTACCTTTGCTCTCATAAACTAATCCCAAGTTTTCTTTAACGGCAATCCTTTTGAATCGGTTGTAACACCGGTTAAGATTAAAACGATGTCAACAATTGACCAAATCACCGATACAATAGAGGTTATTGTCAAAATTGTCAAAATGATTTTGGCAACCCCTCTGGCAGTATAGCCGAGATAAAAATCATGAATGCCAAACACCCCAAGCAAAAAGGCTAAAATAGCAGCAACATACATATTTCTGTCACTCTCCATCTTTTTAACCATATTTCGACCGCAGTTCAAACAAATCAGCTGATTTGGATTGGTTTTAGCGCCGCAGTAGTTACAATAGCTGTTGCCTAATTTAGGGTCGAAACCGCAATTAGTACAGGCATAAGCGTTCGGATTAAGCTCTGCCCCACAATTTCTACAATACATTTTTAAATCCCCCTTTATTGTTGCGCTGTAACATTTTTAACAAACACATCCCCGTAATTCGGAGCGCATAATTCTAACTTGGAATCAAACATCAAAGTACCATCGACCTGAATAATAAAACGAGCTAAATCTGACTCATCCGGATAGGCAAAGCGGTAATTCGGACTGATTAAATATAAAACATTTTCATACTGTTTATAGGTGCCTTCAACAAGATTAACAACCGAACAGCTGTTAAGGTATAACTCAAAGCTGCCGTCACTCTTTAATGTTAAGGTAGGCGTCTGCCCTGATGTATAACTACTGTCGGTATAAGTACCGCAAATAGTTTCCTTATAGGTGTTCTTTTTATCTTCAACAACATTTATCGTTACTTCCTTACTGGTTTCATTATCAAAACGATCATTAGCCAAAACCGTAATCTTATAGGTACCTATTTGATAAGTATTAATAATACCTTCAAAATGCAGAGAATCGCTGACATCGCCATCTCTTTGATCGTAGGCCGACGCATAATCGCTGAGGATAAATGAGCCGCCATAAAGAATTTCGATACTGTCAGCTATTTCGATAGTTGGAGCATCGTTATCTTTGACAATAAACTCGTAGCTTCTTTCCACTGACTTTTTGCCGGATGAAATTCGGTATACCACTGTATACTGACCAGCAACACTGGTATTCAAATCACTGGATACAACTTCAAAAGTCAATCCGACATTTTCAACGTCTTCTAACAGTGTTGATTGGTCAACTTCGCTATCTAATTCCAACACTTCCTGCTTAACCCTGACAACAGGATCAAATTTGCCTGAAGAACAGCCACTAATTAATAGAAATACCACTAAACATGCAACTAATTTGCGCATTATATCACTCCTTGTGTGCAAAATCGCCACAAATATATTATAATACAATTACCCAATTAATTATAGTTAGGAGAAGTGCAATGAAAAAAATTATTCCGGCATTAATTTTTACTGCCGCAGCAGCCGGGGCAACTGCAATGTATATAAAGAAAAAGCTTTTTGACACCAACAAGGTTAACCTTATCGAGTTGGACTTCCAGCAGGATGAACCTGATTCCCAAGAGACAGTTTTGTCAGAACCGGAAGTTCAACCTCAACAAACTGTTCAAGAAGCCATCGAGCAACCTGAAATAATCGTTGAAGAAAGTTCAACTCAGCCTGAAGAATCTAATCAGACCGATCAAAATCAGCTTCAAGAGACCTTTGAGGAAACGGTTGAACAATCTCAAATGATTATTGAAGAAACAGTTGAACCATCTCAACAAATCAGTGAAGAAATGGAACAGCCTGCTCAAACTGATGACAGCTTCATCGAACAACAAATGGCTCAGATTGAACAAATCGTTGAACAGTATGTTAATCCTTCTTTAGAAGAAAACCAAATGCTCGATGAAAGCCAGCAGTTTGAAGATGAAGTACAGGTTGTGATAGAAAATGAGACTGTTGAACCTTTAGAGGAAATTACCGATGAAATCGATCAGATTATCGGAGAAATCATCAATCAAAAACAGCAGCCTTTTGAAACCGATGCAGAAAACGAAACGGTTGAAACCACTGTTGATGAAAATACCATCGAAGATTTGATTTCCAGTTTTGAAGAACAGAAAAACAATCAGCAAGCAATGGACGATATCGAAGAATTAATCGAAGATGAAATCGTTGAAATTGATGAAAACGAAATGAGTGATGAAGAATTAGTTGAGAAATTCTCAAAACAATATCCGAGTATCACTTCAAAACGTATTTCCCTGATTCTTGCGACCATCGATCGAATGATTGACGCTGTCGGCGATTGCGACTATATCACTATTCAACATTTCATCGAATTTGATGACAATAAGCATAAAGACAGATTTGCTGAAATCGCTCCGACAGTCGGTTATGAGTTGGAACAATCCAGAAAGAATAAAGAATTATCTTTATCCGCAACGGTAATCAACAATCGACTGACAATCGCCCATACCATCTTATCATTGGCAGACAGCGCTAATGAATATTATGGCAGCTACAATGGCTGGGCCGTTAAATCTACCGAATAAGATAAAAGGAGCTGTAAAAAAATAAACAACTCAAACAAATACAAAATAAAACCCTA
>JBJFHD010000092.1:0-11563 GCA_051893335.1 Erysipelotrichaceae bacterium
AGGGTTTTATTTTGTATTTGTTTGAGTTGTTTATTTTTTTACAGCTCCTTTTTAAAACTCTAAGTGCATTGACACAGCCACTTCCTTGACGTTTAGCTTATTTAGCATCCTGCTTTTGGCTTGTAAACTGACACAATGACAAGGATATAACTCTTTGATGTTGTTATCAATAAAATATTGGATGGTCTTTTCTAATCTGGCATCATCTTCAAATAAATGAAAACCGCCAATAACCGCAAATATTTCCTTTTCATTAGTTATCCTTTTGGCTTTTTCAATAATATTGCAGATGCCGGAATGACTGCAGCCGCTGATAATGACAAGCCCCCTATCCGATTTGTATACCAAGGCAGAATCATCTGTTAAGTAATCAGGTTTTGGTTTTTTATCTATTATTGTTTCGCCTATTGGATACGGTTTTTCAAATTCGGTAACTCTTTCAATATTAGTGATAAATAATAAGTTTTTATTAATAAAGGAATAATCTTGGCAGTTTTGATAGTTAAAGTAGCGGGTTATCTGTTTTAAAGATAAGGGACTACTGATATCTAATCCTTGATAGATTTTTTTAAAGAAACAAATGTTATTAGCCAGCAAGGTGATGTTGTGGCATTTTTGTTTTTTTACTAGATATTTTAAACCGCCGCTATGATCGTTATGACCGTGAGATAAAACAATATGAGTTAGTTTTGTCAGGTCAATATTCATTTTAGTAGCATTCTTGTAAAAAACACTACTGTATCCGCAATCAAAAAGCAGTTTAGTATCATCGTCTTCAATATAAAAACTTAATGCCGGTTCAGCAAGATAATATTTATCAATATAACAATTGTTGTCAACTAATACCGTAAGTTTCATAAATAAATCACCTTTTTCATATTCTATTATATAGTTTTTTATAGGATAATAGATACAATAAGAGAAAGAAAGATATTCATAAAATCTTAATCTTTTTGCTTATTTATTCTTAATTATACTATTGATTAGAATAGTAATGTCAGAAAGGGGAAAAATATGGCTAATATTTTGATATGTGATGATGAAAAAGACATTGTAAATGCTTTAAAAATCTATTTGTCCGACCCGGATTTTACTATTTATGAAGCATATAACGGAAAAGAAGCTTTGGCTATTTTACAGCAGAAAGAAATCCATTTAATTCTGTTGGATGTAATGATGCCGGTGATGGACGGGATCACTGCTTTAGCTAAGGTGAGAGAAACCAGTAATGTTCCTATTATTTTATTGACTGCTAAAAGTGAAGACAGAGATATAGTTTTGGGATTGAATGTGGGGGCTGATGATTATATCACCAAACCTTTCAATCCGTTAGAAGTATCCGCCAGAGTTCATTCCCAACTGAGAAGATATTTGAAATTGGGCTCAGGGGTAAAAAATGAGGATAATTTCGTTATCGGAGCTATTGAACTGGATGACAAAGCGAAAGAAGTCTATGTGGATGGCACAAAAGTTTTACTCACTCCAAAAGAGTATGATATATTAAAACTGCTTATTTCCAATCCTGAGAAGGTATTTTCGCCTAAGGAAATCTATCAGACGGTTTGGAAAGAAAAGCCTTTTGGTACCGATAACACGGTAGCGGTACACATCCGTCATTTGCGTGAAAAAATCGAAATCAATCCGGCTGAACCTCGTTATATTAAAGTTGTTTTTGGCCAAGGTTATAAATTTGAGAAGGGAAGAAATCTATGATTAAGTTTTTCAAAACATCATTTGGAAAAACGCTGGTTTTTTTACTGTGTGTTTTCAGCATTTGTTTGACCTTATTATCCGTAACCGCAAACCTGTTTATGGTAGTTGATTCCGATTTGAATTTTTACACTAACGATGCTGAAACTATTAAAAATACTTTGAACCAAAATAGATTATCAAGTTATTCTTACACGGTTTTATATGATTTAGTCATCAATGAAGATAGTTATAGTCCATACTCATCAATGTTTTCTTATCAGATAACTGATGATGAAGGTGAAGTTGTTGTTAAAAGCGAAGATTATCCTAATGAACAGTTAGTATATACCGATTTTACATATTTGTTTGAAAACTCCTATGATTATTTTCAGGGAATATCAGCCGATAGTCAGAAGTATAATTATAAAATTGTGCTTGCCCCTTTGGAGGGCAGCGGGATAGCTCAGGAAAATCAGCTGATCAATCAAGCAGTTACTATATTGTATAAGATGAGATATTCCATATTCGTTGTGGAATTAGGCGGTATTATTGCTTCTATTCTGTCATTTGTGGCCTTAATGTCATTGGCGGGAAAAAGTACCGATAATTCTCAGATAAAAAAGGGCTATTTTAACTGGATACCATTTGATATATTGACGCTTGTCTATGTTCTGTTATTATTTCTGTCAGCCTGTTGGATTGAAAGTATGCTTAATTATGAGTTCTCCTTGCTGACAATATATCCGACAATACTGCTGATTGTTTTGGTTATTTCCGGTTTTATAATGTTATGTATGAGTCTTGCCAATCGAGTAAAAACGGGCAGTTTTCTTAAAAATAATGTCATTTATTATTGTTTGAGTCTTATATATCGTTTCATTAAGTGGAGTTTTAATGTTATTATCAAAATTAAAAATTTACTGGTGGAGATAATTGATCAGATTCCGTCAATTTGGAAAACAGCAGTGGTTATTTTTGTTGTATCTTTGGTGGAACTGATTGCTTTGTCCAGTGTTGTTTATACTTCAGATCTTATCGGTTTCTTTTTATTGGAAAAAATAATTGTTGTGCCGGTAGTGCTGTATTACCAAATATTTTTCAAAAAGTTGTCATTTGCGAGTGAGCGTCTGGCCAAAGGTGACAGTAAATATCAAGTAGATACAAAATATATGATCGGGCAACTGAAAAAACATGGTGAGAACTTAAATAATTTGGCTAACGGTATTAATGTTGCTGTTGAAGAACGCTTAAAGAGCGAAAGAATGAAAACTGAGTTAATAACCAATGTTTCTCATGATTTAAAAACTCCTTTGACTTCAATTATTAATTATGCTTCCTTAATAGGAGAGCAGAAATGCGAAAATCAGACTATTATGGAATACTCAAAGGTTTTGGTCAGACAATCCGAACGATTAAAGCGTTTGATTGAGGATTTAGTGGAGGCTTCAAAAGCTTCAACCGGAAATCTGGAAATGAATTTGACCGATTGTGAGGCTTCAGTATTTGTCACTCAGGCATCGGGAGAATATGAAGATAAACTGAAAAATAATGATTTGACCCTGATTGTTTCTCAGCCGGAAAAAGAGCTGCATATTATGGCTGATGGTAGAAGAATGTGGCGAATTTTTGATAATTTGATGAATAATATTTGTAAGTATTCTCAAAAAGGGACAAGAGTATACTTGTCATTACAGCAGGTTGGTGATGATGCGGTATTTATTTTCAAAAATACTTCATCGGCCCAGTTGAATATGAGCGAAGAAGAACTAATGGAAAGATTTACCAGAGGAGACAGCTCCAGAAATACAGAAGGCAATGGTTTAGGCTTATCAATCGCTAAAAGTATGGCAAAATTACAAAATGGCGAGCTCAAATTGATGATAGATGGTGATTTATTTAAGGCTATTTTATCTTTTCCGTTGGTCGAATATGCTGATGATTCATTGGGAAAAATAGCTAACAAAGCTTAAAATAATAAAGTTAATTATTATCTATCTAACTAAGGCTAAAGGATTATCTTTTAATCCTTTGGCTTTTTTGGGGGATATACTGACATCTTAAAAACTCCATTATATGGCTGGTTTTGGCAATATAGTGGAGTTTTATTATGAAATGTCAAGTTGTCATTTTGATATGTATTAGATATTCCTTATAATATGAGGAAAACTTTTTTGTTGAGAGGGCAGAAAACTTAATTACTTCAGTTATAACGGTTTGGCAAATAGAATGACATGGGAGTTATTTCCGTAAGCGTTAGGGTGAATGCCGATCACCTTAAAACCGTAATCCAGCAACCATTGATAATCAATCCGATTTGTTTTTAGAGAATTGATTGCTTCGGGAATATTCTCGATTTCCATCCCGTCTATATTAAAGTCCATTGAGCTCATGCCGGTTCTTAAAGTAGTATAGCCTTTAGATTTCGCATATTCGCACGCTTGGTCAAACAAATCCGTCAGCTTATGTTCCAGTTTGAAAACTCCATTGTCATTAAAGCCCGAACATTCCAGCTCCAGTGATAAATAGCATTTTAAATCTCTGAAAAGTGTCCAGCCCATCGGGTTTCCGTTTTCATCGGCAATAAACCATCCGATTGTACCGATACTTTCATCAATATTGGTCAATTGTCCATAGGCATCTTCATAAGTCGGCCACCATTGTGGTTTCATTTTATGCATTAAAGCTGCCACACTTTTTGCGTTTTCGTTATCTAATTTCACGATATTCATTATGAATTTATCCTCCAATTGTAGTTAATTATAGGATTTTTGTTCGAGAAGTGTCAATTGTAAGGCTTTAAGGCTATATTCGGAAACGGTGAAAACTATTTAATAGATTTTTTAATTATTTTTAAGGGTATAACGGTAAAGCACAAATATAAATCAGGCAAAGAAAATGTCAAGATTAAGTAAAAACAGTGATTGAAAAGTAAAGCGCTTTCAACTATAATGGATATAGATAAAAAGGATATTTAATATCCGTAAAAATGAAAGAAGGAGAAAACATTATGAAAAAATTATTAGCTGTCTTATTGGCAGTGTTGATGGTTGTTTCAATGGTTGGATGCTCACCAAAAGATAATACTGTTGAACAATCAGAAGTTCAAAAGATCATTGCTGAAGCACAAACAATGACTCTTGAAGAATTAGCTAGAAAAGCTATTGAAGAATCAAATGGAGCTACAGTATATGGTGTTGGTAACTCAAGCCGTGGTAAGACTGCTTTGCCGCTTTTCATTGCTTATCTTCAAACTTTAGATTCATCTTATACTCTAAATTTTGAATGGCAGCAACCAAAGAATAATAAAATCTTTGATCAGTTAACAGCTGACTCTCTAAAAGATACCGGAACTTATTTCATGACTTTAATCCAGGATGGAAATCAGATTGAATCTAAGATGGTGCAGACCGGTGTTTTAGATACTTTCATTCCAAAAGAATGGGCAGAAGCTAATAATACAACAGCTGAAGAATATGATGGCTATTTACCTTTACAGACATTGAATAAAGTATTCATGTATAACTGTACCGGTGACAAGACTTATGACAACTGCTGGGATTTCGTTGCTGAAGGCGAACATGGTCTGTATATGGATATCGATTCAGAAATCGTTGGTAAAAACTTCTTATATATGCTGACTAATGAAAAATACGCTACAATGTTAAAAGAAGCTTATGAAGCATTACCTGCTTCTGAACAGAGCTATTTCAAGACAACTATCGATGCTATGGAATCTGAAGCAAATGATTTGGGCTTAGGCGAAAACGGTAAATATGGTTTAGCATGGATTAAATTATGGGTTGAAAGCTACAACGCTCAGACAGATGACGGACCAATTTGTAATGAATTAGTTAAGGCGAGTGCAACTGATCAATTCGGTCTGTTAGTATATTCTAAGTTACGTTCAGTTGAAGAAACTGATACTTCTTCAAAAAATAATATCAAGATTGCAGCATACGAAGATGGTTATGAAGGAATCGGTGGTTATGGTTATTGCCATTACTTGTTCGTTACTGATAACTCACCATATCCTTGGACTGCATGCGCATTCATCGCTTATATGACAACTACAGTTGATGGTTTCAGCGCTTGGGGTAAAGATATGGGTGGTTATTCTTCTAACCCTGTAGTATTAGCAGAAAATGAAGCAACATACAATCACTCTACAGGTGGTTATGTTGATGGTGTTGATGTTTATCCGGCAAAAGATGACCGTGGTTATCAATGGTGGTTAAACGAAGGTAAGTTAGTAGTAGAAGATCCTGAATATTGTTCTTCTGTAGCATTTACGGTTGGTTCATGGATTGAATTATTAACAAAATACAGCGGATAAAAATAATCTTTATCATTACTAATTTGATTTAGGAAATGCCCTTGGAGCGCATAATTCTTCAAGGGCATTTGTTCTAATAGAGAGGATTTTATGAAAAGTTCAACTAAAGTAAAAATCAATAATATAAAAACTTTCTTCAGTAAGCCTCACAATGTTATTTTGGTACTGATGGGCATCGTGTTAACTATCACTACAGTTGCTCCTATAGTAGCTATTGTTCAGGATACATTCAAAATCCATCCCGGCACTATTGACCAGTATCTGACAAATAAATCAGAAGGTTATACCTTAATGAATTACATTGATTTGTTTACCAGTCCATTGGCTAAAACAAATTTATGGGATCCGTTGATGAACACGGTATATCTGGCTATCGGAACTTGTGTGGTTGCGATTTTGTATGGCGGGGTTTTTGCTTATCTGGTTACCAGAACAAATATGGCTTGCAAGAAGTATTTAAGTTCTATCTTTATTTTCCCTTATATTATGCCACAATGGACTTTAGCGGTTGTCTGGCAGAACTTATTCAACTCTAATGCGGTTACCGGGACTTCTAATGGATTGTTAGCGTCTTTATTCGGCATCAATATGCCTATATGGTGGTGTAAGGGACTGTTCCCGTCAATAGTGGTATTAGGTTTACACTATGCACCGTTTGCCTATATTTTAATCGGCGGTATATTTAAGAATATGGATGCCAATTTGGAAGAGGCGGCGACAATTTTGGATACTCCTCCATCAAAAATTCTTACCAGAGTAACTTTACCAATGGTTAAACCGGCCATTCTTTCGACTATTTTGTTAGTGGTCGGCGGTGCGATGGGATCATATCCTGTTCCGCATTATCTTTCATTAGCAACTCTGTCAACCAAGTATGTTTCCATGAATGATAAATATACTGGCGAGGCGAGCATTTTAGCTATTATTATGATGCTGTTTGGAGTTGCCATTATGCTGTTAAATCAGCTGTCTTTACATTCCAGAAAGAACTATACCACTGTAACCGGAAAATCCGGGCAGATTTCCAAGGTTAACTTGGGAAAGGTGGGCAGAAATATTGTTGCGACTGTCTTTATCGTATTGACTTTCTTTACCAGTATTTATCCGATAATTTCATTTGCTTTTGAAACCTTCTTGCCAAATCCGGGTGATTACAGTTTCTTATATACTTTAAATCCAAATAACTTAACTACTAAATGGTGGCTAACCAAGGAAAATATCACAGAAAACGGTCTTTACGGGCAACAGGGTATACTATATAACGGAATGATCTGGAAGGCTTACAAAGGGACTATCCTAGTTGCCGTATCATGCTGCTTGATAGCCGGTACAATCGGAACTTTGATCGGTTATGCAGTTAGTAAGGAAAGAAGAAGTAAATTTGCTTCATATGTTAACTCGGTGGCTTTCTTGCCTTATCTGATGCCTTCAATTGCAGTAGGTGTTGCTTACTTTATCTTGTTCTCGAACAAGTCAATCAACCTGTTTAATACTTATACAGCTTTGATTATCGTCGGTACAATCAAGTATATTCCGTTTGCATCCCGGAGTGCTTTAAATTCAATGCTGCAGCTTTCGGGAGAAATCGAAGAGTCGGCGATGATCTTAAATATTGGCTGGTTCAAACGAATGACAAAGATAATTATTCCGATTCAGAAATCAAGCATTATTTCCGGTTACCTGCTGCCGTTTATGACCTGTTTGAGAGAGTTGAGTCTGTTTATGTTATTGTGTACTCAGGGCTTCATCTTATCAACAACCCTTGATTACTTTGATGAAATGGGCTTGTATGCTTTCTCAAGCGGTATTAACTTAATTCTGATTGTGACATTGCTGATCAGCAATGCGGTTATTAATAAAATTACAGGCGCAAGTTTGGATGAAGGAATAGGAGGATAAATTAGATGCCAAAAATTGAATTATCACATGTTACAAAACGCTGGGATAAATTTTATGCAGTAGATGATTTGAATTTAGTTATTGATGATAATGCTTTTGTTACCCTGCTTGGTCCTTCAGGTTGCGGTAAAACAACAACATTAAGAATGATTGCCGGACTGGAAACCCCGACCAGTGGTAAGATTACCATCGGTGATCGGGTCGTATTTGATTCACAACAGGGTATTAACATTCCGGCAAATAAAAGAAAAGTCGGTTTCCTGTTTCAAAACTATGCCTTATGGCCAAATATGACAGTTTATGAAAACATTTCTTTCGGTTTGACAAATGTCAAAGAAGAGATGGACAAGGTTGATTTTGAGGTGAGAGAAAAACAAACCCTGGTGGAAATATTGAAGAAGCCGGGCGAAGTCGTAAAAACTATTAAGGAATGTTACGATAAAAAAGGTAAGCTGGATAACAAGAAAGTTATCGTAAAGCTGATTGACAGATTCTATATTTCTCAATTCACTGCTAAAAAACTGTATGATTTAGATTTACATAAGACTGATGATGTAAATGGAAAAGCAAAAGCAGAAATTGAGAAACTGGAAAGTCAGATTAATTCCAGCAAAGAAAAAGCCGCAAAAGCCGGTTATAGTTTGGATGAAAAGGGAGTTTACTTAAAAGACGGTCAAAAAGTGAGAGGCGTTCGCAAATACAGTAAAGAAGAAATTGACTTAATTGTCAGAAGAGTATCCCGGATAGTAAAAATCGGTATGTTTATGGATCGTTATCCGGCAGAACTGTCTGGCGGTCAGCAGCAACGTGTTGCTATTGCCAGAACTTTGGCACCGGAACCTACCGTCCTGTTTATGGATGAACCGTTAAGTAATCTTGATGCTAAATTAAGACTGGAAATGCGTTCCGAGTTACAACGTCTTCATATGGAAACCGGTTCAACATTTGTCTATGTTACCCATGACCAGATGGAAGCTATGACTTTAGCTACCAAGATTTGCTTAATAGATAATGGTGTACTTCAACAATATGACGCTCCACTTGATGTTTATAATAAGCCGAACAATCTGTTTGTTGCCGATTTCGTTGGTAATCCGGCAGTAAACTTCATTGATGCTAAAGGAAAGCAAAACCAGGATGGAACATTGGATTTAACGATCTTTGATGATCATTGTGTGAAATTCAAGTTTAACCAGCCGACTGATTTAACCAAATGGTATCAAGATGAAGCGCAGCTTACTGAACAATTGAAACAGCAAGAAGCTGAAAAGGCGAAAACCAAAGGATATATAGAAAAAAGCAATAAGGAAACATCTTTCCGTTACCACGTTTCTTTAGTCGATGAGATTGAAGATATGGATGATGAAATTAGTACAAGCCAACAGGATTTTGTTATCGGTATTAGACCGGAATTTGTCGAAATCAGCGAAACCGGTTCAATTGATGCTGAAGTATATTCTTCAATGCCTACCGGTATGGAAACAACGGTTAGAGTAAATGTGGGGAACTATTTGCTTACATCGGTTATGTTTGGTGGGGTAGTGTATGCCTTATCACAAAAGGTAAAAATATCGCTTAACAGCAACAATGTAATGCTTTTTGCGAAGACTAACGGCAAACTGATCGGTCTTGGTTCAATTCAGAGATAGTATGAGTATTTTGTTCGTTAATTCCACACTAAGAGATGATTCACGCACCTTATTATTGGCAAACAAGTATCTTGAAAGGCTGGACGATGAGATAATCAGACTTGATTTAGCTAAGTGTAAAGTGGAGCCGCTAAACAATAAGAGTTTAGCTAAGTATTTGAAAGATGTACCACAAAAGAATTTTGCTGATAAGATGTATGATTACGCAAAACAATTTGCTGAAAGCGAAGTAATTGTGATTGCCGCTCCATTTTATAATTTCAGTTTTCCGGCTGTATTGCACGATTATCTTGAGATGGTATGTTGTCAAGGGGTTACTTTTGACTTAGATCAAAACGGCAATTATGTCAGTTTATGTAAGGCAAAAAAACTGATCTATATTACCACTGCAGGCGGTTATATTCCTGAAGAAGATCATGCTTTTGGCTATATTGAGCAGTTATGCCAACAGTTTTTCAAAATAGCTGATGTGAGATATATCAAGGCAGACGGGATAGATTTAGTGGGAAATGATTGTGATAAGATATTGGCAGATGCAATAGATGATTTCTAAAGCATCTGCTTTTTTTGTTAATCAAATCTTAATGGAATAGCTACTTTATTCTTAAAACAGCCCATCCTTATAATTGACTTGTGATAAGAAAGAGTAGGTTATAGTTGATGGAAACCCTAAAATGGATTAATTATGTTATCAGCATTTTATTTTTCGTATGTTATTTTTACCAATGTGTCTACATTCCCATTGTCTGGCTCTTTAAAAATCATAAGCCAAAAAAACAGATCAAGATTAAACTTAACCGGTATGCTGTATTGATATGTGCCAGAAATGAACAGGAAGTAATTGCTGATTTAATCAACAGTATTCATAGTCAGACATATCCTGATAAACTAATTGATATTTTTGTTATGGCGGATAATTGCGATGATAATACTGCTCAAATTGCCAAAAGTCATGGAGCGATTGTTTATCAGCGGTTCAATAAAGTTGAAGTTGGTAAAGGATATGCTTTAAAGGTTTTGATGGATAAAATCGCTAGGGATTATCCTAACAAATATGATGGCTATTTTGTCTTTGATGCAGATAACATTTTGGAGAAAAACTATATCGAAAAGATGAATGAGAGTTTTAATCAGGGTAATCAGATCGTTACCAGTTACCGAAACACAAAAAATTATGGGGTTAACTGGATTAGTGCCGGCTATGGATTGTGGTTTTTAAGAGAAAGCCGTTACCTAAATAATGCCAGAGAGATTCTTCATTCCAGTTGCGCTGTTTCCGGTACGGGCTTTATGTTTTCTCAAGCTATCGCTCAGGAAATAAACGGTTGGCCTTATCATTGTCTGACTGAGGATATCGAATTCTCTATAGATCAGATAATAAAAGAAAAAAGAATTGCCTTCTGTAAGGAAGCGGTATTGTATGATGAGCAGCCGGTAAGTTTTGTTCAGTCAGTTCATCAAAGAATGCGCTGGTCGAAAGGATATTATCAGGTTTTACAGCTGCACGGCTGGGATTTGCTTAAAGGGATGTTTAAGGGAAATTTTGCCTGCTTTGACATGATGATGAATATTGCTCCTGCTTTCATCCTTTCAGCCATTTCTTTAGTATGTAATTCCATTATCCTGATTAAATCTTTCGCAACCTTTACTAATTTAGCTGAAGTTATGTTCTCAACGGCGCAATTTGTATTGAGCATGTATTTAATGTTATATGTGATTGGGTTAATTACTACTGTTACTGAGTGGAATTACATCAATACGACCGGTTTTAAAAAGATTATCTATACTTTTACTTTCCCTGTCTTTATGTTTACTTATTTGCCTATTTCCATATTAGCTTTATTCTGTAAAACGACCTGGAAACCAATTAAGCATTCTTTCTCAGTAAACAGGATGAATAAAGAAGGAATATCATTAAGCAAAAAGTAATAATTTAGGAGCTGTAAAAAAATAAACAACTCAAACAAATACAAAATAAAACCCTAGGACC
>JBJFHD010000093.1:0-2554 GCA_051893335.1 Erysipelotrichaceae bacterium
CAGCAAGGACTTGTCCGTAGAAAAGAGTGCTCCGTATTCGTCAACAACAAAATTAGGATTATTTTCATCCACTATAATTTGAGATAAGGAAGGGCAATCATAAAAAGCGTCTTCTTCAATTATTTCAACACTATCTGAAATATAAACTGTTTCTAAGCTATAGCAAAAGTCAAATGCGCCCTTTTCTATAACTTTTACTCCTTTTGGAATTTCTATAGAAGTTAATTCAGTCCATCGAAATGCACACTCTCCGATTTCAACAACACTTTCGGGGATTATAACAGATTCAGCATCAGTGGACATAAAAGCTCCGGGAGCAATGACTCTTGTTCCGTCTTTAATCTCATATGTTTCGCTTTTTAAATAATCTGAATTATTGGCATAAACAAGGCAATTGCCTATATAAAGAACACCGTTTTCCCGGTTTTCCGGATTATTACAGTAACCGGTATTTTTGAAAGAATCTCTGCCCAAATGTTCAATATTGCTGCTCATGGCTATGCTTTCAAGGCTTGTGCATCCGTAAAACGCCATTGAATCAATTGATTTTACACTGTCCGGAATAACAATACTTTTCAAGCTTACACATTCGGAAAAAGCAAACGCTCCAATCGTTTCAACCGAATTACCAATAATGACCTCCGAAAGCTGAGAACAATCTGCAAAAGCGAAAAAGCCGATATTTGTTACTCCGTCATTAATAATTATCTTTTTAATATAATCACGGCTTTCCCACCACTGTGGAATTTCCATGTTATACATATCACCGTAACCGCTAATTATTAATTCTCCTGTTTCAACAAAAAGTTGCCAATATACATCTTCACCGCACTGCGCACAAACAGGATAACCGTTGTCGTTTGTTGTTAGCGGCAAGTTTGTCGGAACATATCCTTGAGTATAGGGATTTGAATCATATTCATACATTCTTGTTATACTCCCCCAGCCGTCTCCATAATCATTATAACCGGAAAACGGAGGATAATAACGGTCTTTTTTTTCTGTTTGCTGAGGTGTAGTTGTATAAGCAAGGCCGCTCGTACTCGGAACACTCGTTGTGTTGGTTACTGCATTGGTTGTTTTTTTGGTTGTATTCACAACATATGTTTGTTCCAAAGTTGTGCTTGCTGCATCAAATGTCACGGACGTTTCTGTGCCGTAACCGGCACTTTCCGTGCTTTCAACCGCATGAACACAAACAAAAGTGCCTGTTAATACAGTCATAAATACGATTAATGCAACTATTGATTTCGGGAATCTGTTTTTCATTTTTCTAAACCTCCGTTTTCGTTATCTTTGATAAATCAACACACATTGCAGGTCTGATTCCGTAAAATGTATCCCCTGCATTGCAGTTGGAAACTACAAATCCTTCTTCATATACTCCGCATACTGTCCCTGAATCAACCGGAGTTCTAAGAATCCATGAAGCATTGCCATAGAAATCACAGGAAACACCCTGACATTTTGCATAGTCGGTTGCAGTAACCTTTTTGGCTTCATCAACCATCGCTCCGTTTGAAGAAAAACCGTAATCGGTATTTTCAATATCTTCAGAAGATAGGACGAAAATATAATCGTTAATTTTAATATCACTGAGCTTAGCTTCATTCATTAAAGCTTTTTCGCTTTCCGAAAAGAAATTATAAAAATCATCAGTCAGCCATTTCCTTAAAGAACTCGTTTTATAATCGCTTGCTTCATGTTTTAATTGAGCGTCATTATAGTATACATATTTAACGGGGTTAACTTTTTCTCCTTCATAAACTGTTTCAGAGAATGCTCCGGCATCAATAACTGATTTGCTTAGAATCAAGCCTTTCTTTGCATCTAATACGGTCCATTTTACAGGTTCATATTTAAACCAATATACTTCATCGGTTTTATAACCGTTTTTATATTGATTCGAATTATCCTCTTCCCCCTCTTTTTTGGGGTTTTCGGTTCGATAGCGTGAAAAAGTTACTGCTCTGTACTTTTCACCGCCATAATTAACATCAGCATATTTCATATTATTATCCGGATGAAAAGTATTATCTTTCCAAATCATATACTCAAAGGAAATCCATTTAATTTCAATTGAGTTTAATTCTGAAATAAGAGTTGAATCTTCTACTTTGCTTTGCGGATAAAAACCAAGTTCGATGGTATCACCTGCTTTATATTCTGATACTCCTGTTGTTTCATTTCTTTTGCAACCCGAAAAAAGCATAAAAGCAGTGATAAATACGATAGTTAATGCTATAATTCGTTTCATTGCAGCCTCCTTATTTTTATGTATTATTAATGTAAATAAAAATTGACATAAATATACTTTTAAAAGCTAAACTTTATTAATCATATAGAAATCTCCTTTCCTTCATAAACTAAGACAACTTTTTTTCAAGAAAAGTTCATGTTTTTTGATATTTTATAAATTTTTCAAAGCATTTGGCAATTATGCTGTCAATCCTGCGTTTGGAAAAGGTTTCGTCCTGTTCACAATTGATATAGTCAAACGCATATGCAATAATTATGAAATATTCAGTAAAAAAGGTTATTAAGCTTTGATAAT
>JBJFHD010000094.1:0-2528 GCA_051893335.1 Erysipelotrichaceae bacterium
TAATACTCAATTTTCAAATCTTTCACAGGCAGGATATGGATCCGTATTGCGTAAAGGAGTAGAAGGTTTTTCTGAATTAAGGTTTGATAAAATATATACGAATGGTTATGTTGATGAAGAAGATTTAAAATATCGTCACGCAGAATTGTTGTACCCAAACGAATATGACATTTCGCAATCATTAGAAGCTATTTTATGCCGTAATGAGGTCGAAAAAGAAACTTTACTCGGACTGCTTTACGAGACGGATAGGAATGCATATTATAAATATAAAAATAAGATACATATTTGCAAGCAAGATTTGTTTGAAAAAAACGGACTTTTTGTAGATGGTATCCGTTTCAATGATAACGCTATAAATATTATTTTTGCAGACCCATACAATAAGATTCGTTACTTTAACAGGGTTAAGGATAGAAATGGTGTTAGTAAATTGGAGGATATTACAATTTCAGTTACTTTTGAGTGGAGAGATAATAATTCTGCAATTTTTGCCAAGGAGCTCGAAGTAGAAACTGATTATCTGATGCCAAAACCTATTGCCATAAAGATTCCAAAAGTGGAAAAAGCAAAATCTCTTGTCGTAACTATGAAGATTGAAAACAGGATTATGGCTCGTGTAAAACATATGTTGAGCGAAAGCGAGATATTGTAAGAGATTTAGATTCCATAAATTAAAACCTCTGCGCATACGTAAGTAATAAAAACCGAACGGTTCATCTGTATAATAGCATAATTGTTAGAAAATAGTGGCAAACTCCCCCGTTTGACCACTTTTTTCATTTCAATAACATTAGTCGGTTGTTGCAGAACGGCAAATTGTAAATGTTAAACTTAACAATATTTAACTCAATCATAAACAAAATCATTGACAATTTTATAGCATTTGTGCTATTATATTGCCGAGAGGGATAATTATGCAGATTGTAGATGATTTAAAGAAAAAACGTAAAAGCTTAAAGATTTCACAGGCAGAGCTTGCAAAGAGGTGTAACGTTCCGCAGTCCACGATAGGGCGAATAGAGGCAGGTATTGTCACTCCCGATTTAAGCACTTTGCAAAAGATTTCAAACGCCATTGATATGGACATAAGATTAGTCCCCAAAAGCAATTCCGCAAACAGGTGGGAAGGGTTAGAAATGCTATTCTTTTGGGAAGATGAAGTTGTTTCTTTCGTCAGGGTTAATGACAATAAAGTCAAAGTGCAGAGGTTTACTAACCACCCTGTTAAACAGATTTTCAGCAGGGAAGAGATGGATGTTTTTACTCTTTCAACCATACTCGAAAGCCGTTGCTGGCAACGTGATTGTAAGAATATCGACAACTATTTAAACAAACTTGGCATTGCTTATTATGACCCCTTAGCAATCGTGCAAAAAACTCACGGGGTGTCTTATAACGATTTGCTCTGGTTCAGGTTTGCGGGTGAAAGCTTAAGCTGGAAAGACGTCGCTCCGAGGAGGCTGAGAAATGTTTAACGTTAAAATATCCGACGACTTTCTCGTAGATACCGAAGGCACCAGCGACGGAACACAGCTAAAGTTTTTCAAGGACGGTTACTGTTACAAAGAAGATAACGAGGGTTGCGAGGGAGAGGTGGAATACCTAGTTTCAAAATTGTTAACCTTCTCCACGCTAAACAAAGAGGAGTACGTTACTTACGAATACGGAAAAATTAACGGCAGATGCGGTTGCAGAAGTAAGAGCTTTCTAACCCCGACTCAATCGTTTATCACGCTTGAAAGGTTACACGGCAACGTAACAGGTCAACCATTGTATAAATCAATTCAAAAGTTTAAAGGCATAGGGCAATCAGCAGAATACGTAATAAATTTCTGCAAGCAATATGTGGGGCTTGACTTAACCGATTACTTCAAAAAGGTATTTACCCTTGACTATATCACGCTTAACGAGGACAGACATTTTCACAACCTTGGCATAATAATGAACGGTGACGGCAGTTATGCAACAGCCCCTATATTCGACAATGGAAAGAGCTTGCTCAATTGCAATATGTCGATTAACCGTAGTTTGCCTATGGAAGAAAACGTTACCCGTGTGGTAGCAAGACCGTTTTCGGGTTCGCATAAAGCTATGTATGAGTATTTCGGCAAAGGCTTTGAAATCGATATTCCCAAAGCCTTGCAATGGCTAAAAAAAGAGCCGGACGGTTTTTATAAGGACGTTTTAGTTTATCAGTTAGAAAATTTAGATTGGCAATAAATATTCATCGAGAATGTTGGTATAAGCTAATAGTCTTTGTTATATTAGTGTGTCAAAAAGGAACGGTAATTAAGTTTAAGTTGAAAAAGTTGTCGAAATTCAATAGTTTTTTAGTTGTAAACCAAAAACTATTGACTACAGTCTTTTTTGTGGTTATAATATCTGTATAGGAGAAGGTATTATGGTTCAAAGAAAGCAATATTTTGATAAGCTGTTAAAGCTCAAAGACAAGCAAGTTATTAAAGTCGTTACCGGCGTTCGGCGTTGCGGTAAATCTACTTTGCTCGATTTATTCCGCCAACATT
>JBJFHD010000095.1:0-11265 GCA_051893335.1 Erysipelotrichaceae bacterium
CAAAAACCTACATTTTTAACCGCCAAAAATCTACATTTTTTAATTGACATTTACAATAAGTATTATACAATGGGGTTGTATGATAGAAAAGGTAAGAATAGATGATCATTTCAGTTATTTAACCGGCAGCGAAGATCCTCTTAGCAGTGAAGTTGCCATATTGGATTACGGCGGTCGGAAGTGGCTTTATGATGTTGGAAATAACAGAGAGGTACTGAGCTATTTAACTGAAGAATATAATGCGGTTATTTCCCATTTTCATATTGATCATTGCTCAAATGTGACAGAATTGAAGATTAACAATTTGTTTGTATCCGAGTATACTTATCGTCACTTAAAACAAGGCCGGATAGTAAAGGAAAAAGAAGAATATTTTCCTTTTACAATATTTGATATTTCCAGCAGTCATTGTAAGGGGAGTTTGGCTCTTAAAGTGGAAGATAAATATTTATTGCTTGCTGACGGCCTGTATTGCAGCAAACAGGGTTACAATGTTCAACTTTTAAAAAAACAGATAGAGATAATTGAAAAAACAAAAGTAGAATATCTCTTTATAGCACATAGCGAAAATCCTTTGATAAAAAAGGCCGAGGGCTTATCATTTTTGCGGGGAATTTATCAGGAAAGAAGAAAGGATAGTCCGTATAGTGTGATAAACCAATAAATATTGGTTCAAAGGAGGTAAGATCATGAAATTATTTATTTGTCAGCACTGTGGAAACATTGCTGAATTGATTAAGGACAGCTCGATTAATCCTTTCTGTTGCGGTGATAAAATGACACTGCTGATTCCGAAAGAACAGGATGAAGGGCAGGAAAAACATTTACCGGTTGTTAAAATCGAAAATTCAACGGTATCTATTGAAGTAGGTTCAGTTGCTCATCCGATGCTGCCTAATCACTATATCGCCTTTATCTTTTTGGAAACTGATAAAGCGATGTACCGAGTTAATCTAAGCAGTGATGATAAGCCAAAATGCCGATTCAGAATCAATGATGATGAAAAGATTATGGCGGTTTATTCATACTGTAATATTCACGGGTTGTGGAAAACAACTATCTAACTTAAAACAGAATCTATTGGGAATTCTCAATAGATTCTTTGTTAATCGGGTAGTTTTAGTGTATTATAATTAATATTGGAGAAGGGGATAACAATGGATAAAAAGGAAATAAAAAAATTAACGAAAAAAAGTGCTGTCTTAACAGTTATGTGTGTCATTACGGTATTGGCAACAGTAGCATGTTTTTTGGCCTCTTTTTTAACTGAAGGAGCAGAAAAGAGTTATTATCAGCTGGAATTGGAAGGCTATGATTTTGCCGGTCAGCAGGCTTACATTAATATCGTTGATATGATGCAGTTTGCACAGGAAGAATACTCGGATGGCTCATTTGACGACTATTATATTGTTTTTGATGATCATGATTATGTTTACTTCTTATGTATCGAAAGAGAAAAAGGCGACAAAATCTTTCAAAGTCTGATCGATAATCTCGATACGGAAGGTTACTATTATACAGTCAGCGGAACCCTATTTGATACCACTGCCGAAATAGAACAGTTGGCCTTGGAAGGAGCGGATTACTTCTTTGACTGGCAGGGCTCGGTAACGATGGATGATTATGACAACTATTTCTTGCATACTTATCTGATTGAAGGTGTTATTGACTCATTCTATCTGGATATTGCGGTAGGTTTTTTGATGATCTCGCTGGTTTTATTGGCCATTCTGCTGATTAAATCGCTGATTAACTTTTTCTCGGGGCGTAATGCCGATATCAAACATATCAGAGCCGAATTGGCCAATGCTCCATATTATCGTCAGGATAATACGGTAATTTCTGAAAACTACATTTTATACCGTCACAAAAAAACTCTGAACATTTACAAATTATCGGAATTGTATTGGGTATATGATGCACCTTATGATGCTACAAAATACTCATTGATTTGTCACAACCGGAATTCTTCAAACAGTTTCGGAGTATTTGAAAATAAAGAAATAGTTCAGGATTTAATTGATGAGATTTTAACTCATAATTCAAATATAATTGTCGGTTACTCAAAAGAAAACCGTGAACTGTATCAAAACAGACAGCGTCAGTAAGCTTAATTTTAAGTTGATTGCCGTAACAATAAATTATTGAATTTACATTTTAAGGGTTTATAATAATTAAGAAAAGAGGAGAATATATGAGCGAGAAAATATTAGTAGAAACAAGTGCAAGACACATTCATTTGACTCAGGAAGCAGTAGAAAAATTATTTGGTGAAGGATACCAGTTAACAGTAAAAAAGGAGCTTTCTCAGCCCGGACAATTCGCTACAAACGAAAAATTGACTATTGTCGGACCTAAGGGTGAATTAAAGGCTTCAGTTTTAGGGCCGGTTAGAAGTGCCAATCAGGTTGAATTAAGCTTAACTGATGCCAGAACAATCGGTGTTAAGGCCTTGGTAAGAGAATCAGGCGATATTGCCGGTACTGAAGGATGCAAATTAGTCGGACCATGTGGTGAAGTTGAATTGGATTGCGGAGTTATTGCTGCTAAAAGACATATTCATTTCCACAGCAGCGATGCTCAGCGTTTCGGTGTAACCAACGGTGAAGTTGTCAGTGTTGAAGTTGAAACCAACGGCAGAAGCTTGGTATTTAAGGATGTAGTATGCCGTGTTTCGGATAAGTTTGCCTTGGCTATGCACATCGATACCGATGAATCAAACGCAGCCGGTGGACCAACCGAAGGAACAATTATTAAGTAAAAATCCTAAAGCCGTAGAAATACGGCTTTAAATATAGTTTTTTGTACAAAATTGTGTATAATAGAATTCAGAGGTGAGTTTATGGATATCGTTGAAAGATTTATTGGTTATACCAAAATAGATACAACCAGCAGTGAAACAAGCAAGACTGTTCCCAGCAGTGCAAATCAGCTAGTCTTAGCTAAACTTTTGCAGCAGCAGTTATTACAGCTAAACTTGAGTGATGTTTCAGTTGACGCAAACGGTTTTGTTTATGCGACCCTAAAGAGCAATTGTTCTAAAGAATGTAACAGTGTGGGTTTTCTGGCTCATATGGATACTTCTAATGCGGCCAGCGGCAAAAATATCAAAGCCAGAATTATCGAAAACTATGACGGTAAGGATATCTGCTTATCGAAGGGGCAGTATTGTCTGGTAAAAGATTATCCTTTTTTAACGGACTTACAAGGTCAGGATTTAATTGTAACTGACGGCAAAACTTTATTGGGCGGGGATGATAAGGCCGGTATTGCGATCATAATGGATATGTTGCAGAATTTGCAAGCTAATCCAGATATCAAACACGGTCGAATTGAAGTATGTTTTACCGTCGATGAGGAAATCGGTGAAGGAATTCACCATATCGATTTAGAGCGTTTTAAGTGTGATTATGCTTATACTTTGGATGGGGGACCGATTGACAGAATTTCCTATGAAAATTTCAATGCGGCCAGTGCAGTTGTGGAAATCAAGGGCAACAGTATTCATCCCGGTTCAGCCAAAAATAAAATGATTAATGCTTCCCAGTTATTGATCGATTTTCATAATATGCTGCCGGTTAATCAGAGAGCCGAATATACGGAAAACAGGGAGGGCTTTAACCATCTGCTGTATATGAATTCCCAATGCGAATCCGGTCAGTCGGTTTATATTATCCGCAATCATGACAAACAACTGCTTTTGAAGCAGATGCAGCAATTTAAAGATATCGAAACCTACCTGAATAAAAGCTACGGCAGGAAAGTCTGTAAGGTCAAACTGGAGAGAACTTATAACAATATGTTGGAAACCATTAAAGATAAGATGTATATTATCGATAATGCGAAAGAAGCCTTCCAAAACAACGGTATTGATGTTGAATTTGAGCCGATTAGAGGCGGAACCGATGGGTCAACTCTCTCATTTATGGGGATCGTAACTCCTAATTTACCAACCGGCGGCTACAATTTCCACGGTACTAGAGAGCTGGTTTCCATCAATCAAATGAAAAAGATGAGTGCTATACTGGTTGATTTATGTCAAATCATTGTTGAGAAAGGAATTGAGAAATGATCAGGTTAATCGTTTGCGATAATTATCAGCAGCTCAGTGATAGGGCTTTTGAAGTGATGGCGGAAGTTATCAATAATAAACAGGATGCTACCTTGGGTTTAGCAACCGGTTCATCCCCTGTCGGTTTGTATCAAAGAATGATTAATGATCATTTAAACAAGCACACCAGCTATCAAAAGATTAAAACCTTTAATCTGGACGAGTATGTCGGTATTGATGTAAATCATCCACAATCTTACTTTTCCTTTATGCACCGCAATTTGTTTGATCACATTGATATTGGCAAAGAAAATGTTCACATTCCTTCCAATCAGGGAACTGATTTGGCGGAAAACTGTCGCCGATATAATCAACTATTGGCTGATAATGTGCTTGATATCCAATTATTAGGAATTGGCAGTAACGGTCATATCGGTTTCAACGAGCCGTATACTCCTTTTGATTCATTAACTCATATTGTTGATTTAAAACAATCAACGATTAATGATAATGCCCGGTTCTTCAATAATGACATCACTCAGGTGCCGAAAAAAGCCATTACGATGGGAATTGCCAATGTCATGGCAGCGAAGAAAATACTGTTGTTGGCAACCGGAGAAAACAAGGCTAGGGCTATCTATCAAACAATTAAAGGGCCGATAAGCGAAGCCTGTCCAAGTACCATTTTACAAAAGCATCAGGATGTCACCGTTATTGTCGATAAATCGGCCGCAAGCTTGTTGTAGACTGCGGGCAAACCGATTACTTTATTTGTCCGATTATGTTATCATAGATTTACTAGGAGGAATACCAAATGGAAATTATTAATAAAGAAAATTTCGCAGCTAAAATCGAAAAAGGCGTTGTGTTAGTGGATTTTTTCGCTAATTGGTGTATGCCTTGTAAAATGCTTGCTCCCGTTCTTGAGGAAGTCGGTCAATTATACGGTGATCAGCTAAGGATATATAAAGTTGACGTAGACAAGGATAATCAGTTGGCATCCCAGTTTAATGTAATGTCAATTCCCAATCTGGTCTTATTTAAAGACGGCAAAGCAGTAAATCAGCATATCGGATTTGCTTCTAAAGAAGATATCGTTGAATTTATTAAGACTTCATTAATAAGCGATTAATTCGCTTATTTTTTTATTGACAATTAAGGGCTGGGCTAACTAAAATGAAAAAGCTACAACAACCGTTTAGATAATTTTTTGAGCAAACGGTTTGGTTATTACTTAAATGGGCTGTCTTATCGATGATGGGCAGTTATAACGGGTAATAATAATTGAAAGGGGGATTTTATGTTATCAATAGTGTATTTTGTCGGTTTTGTTGATTGTCTTTCCGCAATCATTTCGTTGCGTTTACATCATTATCCTCTGGCGGTGGTTTTGTTTTCGATTTGCGGTCTTCTGGTCATCTTTTCAATTGATTTAAAGAGAGTGAGAAAAGCTGATAACCGCAAATATTCGGATAAATAAGATTGTGTTGATTTTTATTTGTGTTTGTTTTACAATTAGTAAGCGTAAAGGAGGTTAATAAAATGAAGTTTGATTATGCGCCAAATGGTGTTTGCTCACGTAAGTTTGAGTTTGAAATCGAAAATGATGTAATTAAAAGTTTAGTCGTAACAGGGGGATGTCAGGGAAATTTAGCTGGCATAAGCAAATTATTAGTAGGAATGAATATTGATGAAGTTATTGACCGCCTTCAGAATGTTTGTTGTGGGATGAAAAAGACAAGTTGTCCCGACCAAATCGCGAAAGCATTGATAGCTTATAAAAATCAATAATAGTTCCTCCATTTGAAATAAAAGGAGGTTTTTTATTTTATGTCCGTAATGGGATTTATAAAAAAATATCTAGGGAAAGTTTGGTATAAACAGGTATTTGTCATTTTAATCGTTATAATTTATACAGCCGGCAACCTGTTTTCACCATTATTGTTCTCTTTTATTATCGACAATTTGATTGAAGGAAAAGAAATCACTTCACCGATCTTCATTTTCCTTACCAATCATTTAGGAGGAGTAGAATATTTAAGAAATAATTTATGGTTAGCTGCAATCGTTTTGGTACTGGTTAATGTTGTTGTGGGTATCTGCATATTCATTCGTGGAAAGTTAAACAGCGAGATCTCCCAGCAAATGGCGCAGGATATGCGAAACGATTTGTATAACAATATTCAATTATGGCCGTATTCGACATTAAGCAAAAGTAAAGCAGGCGATTTAATTCAGAGATGCACAAGTGATGTTGAAGTAATCAGACAGTTCTTTGCCGGTCAGTTGGCGGAGGTTGTTTATGCTGTCAGCATTACCGTAATTGCCAATGTCGTCTTGTTTTCGATTAACGGCTCACTGGCTTTATACTCGCTTGTCAGCTTACCGGTTTTATTTATCGTATCGTTGTACTTCTTCAAAAGTATTCAAAATTATTTTACTAAATTTGATGAAACCGAAGCCGAATTGACAACTGTAATGCAGGAGAATTTGGCCAATTTAAGAGTAGTCAGAGCATTTAACCGGGAAAAATTTGAAATGGATAAATTCTCTGAGAAAAATAAAGAATTATCGAAAATCGATTTCGATCTGATTAATCATTTGGGCGTACAATGGGGTGTGGGCGGTTCGCTGTCGATGGCTCAGGTCTTATTGACAACATTAATTGGAATTTTCTTTGTGGTGAACGGACAAATAACCATCGGTCAGTTTTCAGTCTTTATTTCTTATGAATCAATGATCGTTTATCCGGTAAGATCGCTGGCTCGTTTATTGAGCAATATGGGTAAGATGAAAGTTTCGATCGAAAGATTGCTGGAAATCTTAAATGAAAAGACTGAGGATATCGAATCCGGCGAAGTCTTTGATATTAAAGGCGATATCAATTTTTCTCACGTAGGCTTTCAATATGACGACGGTACTTTCCCGGTATTGAAGGATATTTCTTTCACGGTAAAACCGAATGAGACCTTGGCTATTTTAGGTCCAACCGGTTCGGGAAAAAGCACGCTGGTTCATTTGTTGACCGGGTTACTGGATTATACTGAGGGTTCTATCACCATTGATAATGTGGAACTGAAAGATATTCAGAAGAAATGTCTACGGAAAAATGTCGGCATTGTTTTACAGGAACCGTTTTTGTTTTCAAAAACAATCTATGATAATATCAAAATCTCTCGTAAAGATGCCGATAAGTCAAAAGTATATGCTGCTGCTAAGATTGCTTCAGTGCATGATGTCATCAGCGAGTTTGTCAGCGGTTATAACACCTTAGTTGGAGAAAAGGGTGTAACCTTATCCGGTGGTCAGAAACAAAGAATCGCAATCGCTCGAACAGTTATTAACGAATGTCCGATTCTGATCTTTGATGACTCGTTAAGCGCTGTTGATACTCAAACTGATAATGAAATCAGAAAAGCCATTAAGGGTTTGAAAAATAAGTGTACAACCATCATCATTGCTCACCGGATTTCTTCGGCTCAGGATGCCGATCATATCATTGTGCTTGAGGATGGCAGAATAACTCAAAACGGCAATCATCAGCAGTTAATTAATCAGGACGGTTTGTATAAACGTATTTATGATATTCAAACCGCAATGAAGGAGGATAAGATTGATGAGTAATATTCAATTTGAAGAAAAAACTTATAATACTGACTCCTTGGATATCGGTTTATGGAAAAAGATTTTAGCTCTTTTAGGTAAAAGCAAGAAGCATTTAGTCTTATTAGGGGTATTAATGGTATTTATGGCAATTCTCGATGTTGCCAGACCTTATTTGGATAAAATAGCGATCGACTATTTCGCCAAGGGAGATTTTAAAACAGAAGAGATGATTCTCTTTGCGGTTGTCTATTTGGCTGTGGTAGTGCTTAACGGTATTATGGTATACAGCTTTACCAGACAATCGGCTCATATTGAATCCGGCTTTATGATGGATTTGCGTGACAGGTTATTTAACAAAGTGCAAATGCTGTCATACTCATATTTTGACAAAACTCCGACCGGCTGGATTATGTCAAGATTATCAAGCGATGTCGGAAGACTGGCAGAAATCTTAGCCTGGTCTTTAACCGACTTGGTTTGGGGAATTGCGGTAATGATAGCTGCCAGCGTGATTATGCTAAAAGCCAATTGGCAATTAGCCCTTATCGTTTTAGCGGTTGTGCCGTTTTTGGCAGTTATCTCGATGTGGTTTCAAATCAGAATATTGAAAAATTACCGTAAAGTTAGAGCGATTAACTCTAAAATCACCAATTCATTTAATGAAGGAATTAACGGTGCCAAGACAACAAAAACTCTGGTTTTGGAGCAGCAAAATCTGACCGAATTTAAGGAACTGACAAGTTCATATCGTTTATCAGCTAATAAGGCAGCTTATTTCTCAAGCGCCTTTATGCCGATTGTTCTATCGCTTACTGCTATCTCAACCGGATTTCTGTTATGGTATGGCGGATATCAGGTTTTGATGCAGCAGATGCAATTTGGAACTTTATTGATGTTTACCGAGTATGCTACGCAATTCTTTGACCCGTTAAAACAGATTGCCAATGTATTGGCTGAATTACAGATGGCTCAGGCTTCGGCTGAAAGAGTATTATCATTACTGGACGAAGATATTGATGTCTATGACAGCCAGCAGGTAATTGAAAAATACGGAACTATCTTTGAAGGTAAAACCGAACAGTATCCGAAAATTAAAGGTGATGTAGAATTTAAAAATGTCAACTTCTCCTATATTGAGAATGAGCCAATTTTAATCGATTTCAATTTAAAAGTTAAAGCCGGCCAGTCGGTTGCTTTAGTTGGGGAAACCGGCAGCGGTAAAAGTACCATTATCAACCTGTTAAGCCGTTTCTATCAGCCGACTTCCGGTCAAATTTTGATTGATGGGGTTGATTATAAAGAACGCTCACTGGGCTGGCTGCATTCCAATATCGGTTATGTTCTGCAAAGTCCGACCCTGTTTACCGGAACAATCAAGGAAAATGTTCGTTACGGTAACCTGCAAGCCACTGACCAGCAGATTATCGAAGCCTGCAAGCTGGTTGATGCCGATGGCTTTATCACCAAATTGGAAAAGGGTTATGACAGCGATGTTGGCGAAGCCGGCAGTAAACTGTCAACCGGTGAAAAGCAGTTAATCTCCTTTGCCAGAGCAATCGTTGCTGATCCGGCCTTGTTTATTCTTGATGAAGCTACCAGTTCGGTTGATACCGAAACGGAAAAGAAAATCCAGAATGCCATCAATGTGGTATTGAAAAACAGAACCAGCTTCATTGTGGCACACCGTTTATCGACAATTATCAATTCCGATATCATCTTGGTTATCGATAAGGGCAGAATTGTCGAAGCCGGTAAACATGATGAGTTGATGAGCAAAAAGGGCTATTATTATCGTTTGTACATAAATCAATTTAACCAAGAACTTCAGAAAAAATTATTAGGTTAAACTAAAAAAAGGGGTCTTGCCTTTGGCAGGATCCCTTTAATCGTTTTTGATGATTTTCAAAGCGGTTTTTAAGTCATTGTCAGCGACTATTTGCAGATACTTTTTTAATAATAAGTAGGTCTTTTCGGGAATAAATCTTTTCTCAATGGAATTTTCCAGAAATTGTAAAGCACTGTCAGGGCGGTAATTATCTTTCTGGTAGACCATACAGGCACTGATACGATCGGCAACCATTTCCTTGACATATTTTTTCGGCGGATTGATGAATTCAACCTGACCCGATTCAAAATCTACCCAATACTGCCAATGGTGTTTGTTGACGCCTTTATGATGCAGCCAGCAGCTAGAATAACCTTTATCAATTCTTTCCTCATTGATTGGCGAATGGGTACCGCTGAAATATTTAACCGACGGAATAAACTCGCTTGGTGAATACTTGCTTAAATCATGGGTTAGGCCCTGATAATACAAGCCCATCGCAAAACAATGCTTGCAGACTAAAAAGCGGTGTTTATTTACGGTATGCAAATGTTTAAAAAAGTTTACCAGATAGTTTTTCATTCCTTTAGTAAAATAGCACTAATTCTAAAATTATTCAAGTGGGATAAAGATTGCTATTGACTAACTGTAAAATTGTATTATAATTTCAATCATAAATAAGTCTTCAGGGCGGAGTGAAATTCTCCACCGGCGGTAAAGTCCGCGAGCGTGAAAGCGTTGAATTGGTGAAATTCCAATACCGACAGTATAGTCTGGATGGAAGAGGGCAGTTTTTTAGTTCTTCTTTGGTGCCTGAAGAGTTATTCTCAGGTTTTTATTTTGGAATAGGAGGATTAAAAAAACATGAGTAAACTTCTGGAAAGTGTTAAAGAAAGCGCCAGTTTTATCTTAGTCTGGGTAGCAACATTTGTTGTTCTTTACGTCTTAGCCAAATTAATCGAGAATAAACTCTCACACGATGAAAAAAAAGCAACCGGGATTAAAAGGTTATCACTGATTGCGATGTTTTCGGCTTTGGCTGGTGTCTTAATGTCATTTGAATTTCCGTTATTTTTTGCCCCGTCATTTTACAAGTTTGATTTCAGCGAATTGCCTGTCTTAATGATTTCGTTTTACTTAGGGCCTTCGGCCGGAGTAATCGTAGCCTTTTTAAAGGTTGTAATTAAGATTTTAATTCGTTCGACTTCGACTGCCTTTGTCGGTGATTATGCCAACTTTTTAACCTGTTGTGCATTGGTTTTACCGGCTTCAATCATTTACTTAAAGAGCAAGAGCAAAAAGTCGGCTGTTATTGCCTTAGTTGCAGGAACATTAACCTTAACTGTCTTTGGCAGTCTGTTTAATGCTTTCTATCTGATTCCGACTTTTGCGAAATTGTACGGTTTACCTATCGATGTAATTGTTCAAATGGGAACAGCGGTTAACCCGTCGATTACTTCCCTTAATACTTTGGTATTATTTGCGGTAGTACCGTTTAACCTGTTGAAAGGAACAGTAGTATCGGTATTGACGATGTTGCTTTATAAGCGTTTAGAAAAAATCTTTTTCAAAAAGTAGTTCATATTTGAAGGTTGCAAAACCTTCTTTTTTTCTGATAGCCCTTTTAGCTAAGTTCGATTTATTTATTATTAGCCGATATTTTGTTATAATAACAATACTGTATTTAGAAAGTGGTGGTTGAGTGATTACTTCTATATTATTTGTTATCTTATTAGTATTAATCGATCAGGGAAGTAAACTGTATTTATCGGTTGTCAACAAA
>JBJFHD010000096.1:0-2472 GCA_051893335.1 Erysipelotrichaceae bacterium
AAAAAAATATGATAAAATTATATAAGGTGATTAATATGAAGACAGTAATAATTGGCGCTGGTAGCGACTTAGGAGTACATATCGATGGTGCACATTTAGGACCTGTACAATTAATGAATGATATCAAAAGCTTCTATAATGGAGAAAATATTCTTCTTCTTCAAGACGAAAGTATTCTAAAAAGTCGCAATTTATCAGATCGTCGCAAAAATGAATACGAAATAGATAAGTACAATACTACCCTTTATAACATGATTATTGAAAAAATGAAAGCTGACTATTTTCCAATCTTAGTTGGAGGAGACCACTCAGTCGCTGCAGCTAGTGCCCTTGCAAGCGCTAAAATCCATGACAATATTGGAATTATCTGGTTTGATGCCCACACCGACTACAACACATTTGAAACAACGGTAACCGGCAACATCCACGGACTAACCTTAGCAGCAATTACCGGATACAAAAATCATGAACTACGCTATTTTCACAAGGGAAATATTATTCAGACTTCAAAAGCCGTTGTTGTTGGAGCAAGAAATATTGACGACTGGGAAAAAGATAACCTAAAATACTCAGGAATAACCGTTTTTACAGATCAAGATATCAAAGAAAAAGGACTAGAAACAATCGTAGAAGAAGCCTTTAGAATTGCCACTGAAAGAACCAAAGGCGTTCATATTAGTTTCGATTTAGACCTACTTGATCCAGAAATTGCTCCTGGAGTATCTGTTCCAGAATTTGATGGTCTTTCTGAAGAAGATGCTTTAATAATTAATAAACTAATATTAAAACATATAGATAAAGTCGTTTCCTATGATTTAGTAGAATTTAATCCTCTTCGGGATAAAGAACGTAAAACCGAACAAATCGCTTTAAACTTACTAGCGCAAATTATTAATGGCGTTGAAAAAAAATATAAAGTTCAAAAATTTTAAAAGGCTTAAATTTAAGCCTTTTTTATTTAAAAAAAAGAGACTCAAGTCTCTAATAATTTCTATCTCTTAAGAATGGAGGAATATCATAATCTCCATCACCAGCAGCTGTATCATCTTGTAAAACTTCTGGAGTACGATAATCATCTTTTATAGGTGTAGCCACTCTTCTAGTAGGTGCTACATTACTAAACACTGGCTGAGCTTGTTCACTAGCTTCCTTTGCTTTCTTATTTTTTTCAAAACCAGTAGCAATTACTGTAACAATAACTTCATCTGATAAATTTTCGTTAATTACAGAACCAAAAATTGTATTAATATCAGTATTAGCAGCTGCCCTAACTACCTCTGCAGCCTGTTCAGCTTCAAACAACGTTAGATTAACACCACCAGTGATATTGATAATAGCATCAGTTGCTCCTTCAATAGAAGTTTCAAGAAGTGGAGATGAAACTGCCTGTTTTGCCGCATCAATTGCTCTATCCTCCCCCATACCAATACCAATACCAATGATAGCCTGACCGCTTTTTTCCATAACTGCTTTAACATCAGCAAAATCCAAGTTGATAAGTCCAACAACAGCAATCAAATCTGAAATACATTGTACTCCTCGCCGTAGTACATTATCAACCTCTTTAAATGCCTCAGCCATCGGTGTTGATCTATCAATAATTTCTCTTAACCTATCATTAGGAATAATGATAAGGGTATCAACGTGTTTCTTTAATTCTTCAATTCCAGCAAGAGCTTGTTTCATTCTACGTGGTCCCTCAAATGAGAATGGTTTTGTTACAATTGCCACAGTTAACGCCCCTAATCCCTGAGCAATTTCAGCTACAACTGCTGCTGAACCAGTTCCAGTTCCACCACCCATACCACAAGCAATAAAAATCATATCAGCACCAGTTAAAGCTTCCTCAATTTCTTTCTTGGACTCTATTGCTGCTTCTTTACCAATGCTAGGATCAGCACCGGCACCCTGTCCATCAGTTAAAGATACTCCCATTTGAATTTTAACATCAGCTTTAGATTGATTCAACGCTTGCTTATCAGTATTAGCCGCAATAAATTCTACACCTTTAACACCAGACTCAACCATACGATTAACAGCATTTCCGCCACCGCCACCTAAGCCAATGACTTTTATCGTTGTTACCATATCCATTTCTAATCCGCCTAACATACCTAGTCCTCCTTAATTATCAAAAAAATGTCCAAACACTTTATTCATTATATTATTGTTAGTTATCACTTTTCTATCAGTAGCGATTAAACTTTCTTTATCAGAATCACTAATCATACTTAGATTCTTACCCCTAAGTGCTAATTTGTCATCAAAATACTTCACCACACCAAAAGCACTACTATACTTATTATGCCTTATTCCCATAACAGAAATATTACATACCTTGGCTTTTAATTCAAACACATTTTCAACTATATATTGAAAACCTGCTAACTCACTCAAACCACCTGTTACAATTATATAACGTATTTCTCTTTTTGTTAAGTTATTTATTTCATTTTTCGCAAGTTTTAATAT
>JBJFHD010000097.1:0-10811 GCA_051893335.1 Erysipelotrichaceae bacterium
TTTGACCAAATGTGGAATGGTGCAAGAATTTCCATTTCATTGGCATTCGTCTGTGCTGCTATCAATATGTCGGTGGGCGTTGTACTTGGAGCTATTTGGGGTTTCTCAAAGAGATTCGATATGATTATGACTGAGGTATACAATATCATCGGTAATATCCCTTATATCTTAATGATTTCAGTATTGGTAATGTTGTTTACTGCTTCATTTGGAACAATGGTATTCGCCTTAACCTTAACCGGATGGCTGGGTATCGCTTACTTTATCAGAACACAAGTTATTATTATTCGTGACAGAGAATATAACTTAGCGAGCAGATGTTTAGGAACTTCAATCTTTACTATCGCTATCAAAAACATTTTACCATTTATGACAAGTGTAATTGTTACTTTAGCAGCAACTGAAATTCCGTCATATATTTCATACGAAGTATTCCTATCATATATCGGTATGGGTATGAAGGATATGTCTTTAGGTAAGATTATCTACGCCGCTGAAGCTAGTATGCTTACTCCGGGTTGGCAGTTTGAGTTCTGGTCACCTGTTATTCTGACTTCAATTATTACAATCGTATTATATGTTGTTGGTCAGAATTTAGGCGACGCATCAGATCCTAGAACACATATGTAGGAGAAATGATTATGGATAAGAAAGTATTATTATCAGTTAAAGATTTGGATGTTAAATTCCATGTTAGAGGTAGAGTATTAACAGCTATCCGCGGTATTTCTCTAGATATATATGAAAATGAATCCATTGCGATCGTAGGTGAATCAGGTTCAGGTAAATCAGTATTTACCAAAACATTTGCCGGTATGTTAGACAGTAACGGTTTTATTACAAGAGGAAAAATCATTTTCAACGATGATGAGCTGTCATATACTGAAGCAGTAAAAGACGCAAATTCAAATAAAATCATCAGCGAAGCAAAAGAAAAATTAGATACTTATGCTCGTTATCCTCAGGCCGTTAAAACATATAAAGAGATTAAAAATCTTGAAGCAGAAAATGCTGCCCGTTATGTTTTGTCAGCTCAGGAAGAAGAAGAGATAAGCAAGCAGCATAAGGCTTTAAACCATGAACTGGTTGAAACCAAAAATAGATTGGCTACTTTAACTAAAAAGAACGATAAAGAAGCTATTAAGACAATGAAAGTTGAAATTAAATCATTGGAAAAGCAGCTGAAAGACTTTGAAAAAGGTGTTGAAAAACAAAGAAAACAACGCAGATTACAGGCAAAGAATGATCATGCATACAATGATAATTTCAAAAAGACTTTAGCCGATTTGCACAAGCAGTATGATTTAGAGATTTCTAAACCGGTTGATGAAAAATTTGAGGCAAAAAATGAAAAATTTGCGAAAGAAATTTATTTGTCAACAGCTCGTTTCGGCTGGTATAAGAGAAATAAGACAGTTAAAAAATTATTAAATCAGTTCAAAGAAGCTTATAAGGAAGCTGTCGATTTCAATGATGAAGAAGTTGTTAACGATATTTTCCAAAAAGTAAGTATCAGAGTTAGATATGTATCAGAAGATGATAACAAGTATATCGGAAACGCTTTATTGGATTTAGCTCATATGGAACATGAAAGTGACTGGTGTAAGGTAAGAGGTACAAAGATTGCTACTGTCTTCCAGGACCCAATGACTTCATTAAACCCGGTATTGACTATCGGTAAACAAATCAGTTCCGTAATTATGAAGCATCAAAACGTTACTGAAAGTGAAGCCAGAAAGAAAGCCTTGGAATTAATGGCTAAGGTTGGTATTCCTGATGCTGAACATCGTTATGATGATTATCCATTCCAGTACAGTGGTGGTATGAGACAAAGAATCGTAATTGCAATCGCTTTAAGTTGCCAGCCAAAGATTTTGATTTGTGATGAACCTACAACAGCATTGGACGTTACAATCCAAGCTCAGATTTTAAAGCTAATCAAGGACTTACAAAAAGAATTCGGTTATACAATTGTCTTTATCACTCACGACTTAGGAGTAGTTGCCAATGTTGCTGATCGTGTTGCAGTATTATATGCCGGTCAGATTATTGAATTAGGAACAAGCGAAGATGTCTTCTATGATCCAAAACACCCATATACTTGGGCATTGTTGTCATCACTTCCACAATTGGCTGAACGTAATACTCAATTGTATTCAATTATGGGTACACCACCGTCATTGTATAATACAATTGTCGGAGATGCGTTTGCTCCAAGAAATCCATATTGTCTAAAGATTGATACATTGGAAGAACCTCCAATGTTTAAGGTCAGTGAAACCCACTATGCTAAGACATGGTTATTGGATCCAAGAAGTCAAAAAGTTGAAAAACCGAAATTCATTGATAACATTCACGAAAAATTAATTAAGGCATTTAATGTAAAGGAGGTAGAGTAATATGAAGAGCAAAAAAGAAAATACTACTAGTAAAATCCTTCCTGAACATGGCCCAATTGATGAAAACGGTAGAGAAGTGCTGTTATCATTAAAAAATGTTGATATTACATTCGGAAGCGGCGATACTGCTGTTAGAGCGGTAAAGAACGCATCATTCGATATTTATAAGGGTGAAACATTCTCATTAGTAGGTGAATCCGGCTCAGGTAAAACTACTATCGGTAGAGCTGTCATTCGTGTTAATCCCTTAGCTGCCGGAGATATTTACTACAAAGGTGTAAAAATTTCAGGAAAAATTTCTAAGGCTTTAGATAGAGAAGTAATCAGAAATATCCAAATGATTTTCCAGGATCCGGCTGCCAGCTTAAATGAAAGAGCAACCGTTGATTACATCATTTCCGAAGGCTTATACAACTTCAAACTGTTTGAAAATGAAGCTGACAGAGTAGCTAAAGTAGAAGAAATGATTAAGAACGTCGGCTTATTGCCTGAACATTTGACAAGATATCCGCATGAATTCTCAGGCGGTCAAAGACAAAGAATTGGTGTTGCCAGAGCTATGATTATGGAACCGGAATTAGTTGTTGCCGATGAACCTATCAGTGCTTTGGATGTATCAATCAGAGCTCAGATTTTGAACCTTTTGAATAAATTCCAAAAAGAAAAGGGAACAACATATTTGTTCATTGCCCATGACTTATCTATCGTTAGATTTATTTCAGATAGAATTGGCGTTATCTATAAAGGAAACATCGTAGAAATTGCTGAAGCTGAAGAGTTATTCGCATATCCATTGCATCCATACACTCGTTCATTGATTTCAGCAATCCCGCTACCTGATCCTCAACTTGAGAAACATAAGGTATTATTCACTTATGACCCAAGCGTTCATGATTATTCAAAAGAAGAACCAAAACTTGTTGATATCGGTCATAACCACTTTATCTTTGGTAACAGTGAAGAAATCCAGCAATACAAGGCAACAAGAGATGCCAATGTTCCATTAAAGACTATTACAGTTTATAAAGATGAAACTAAGCATCAGGAAGCTAAGAAGAAGGAAATAATCATTTCCGAAGAAATTCTTAATGCTCCGCTTAAAGATACAGGAAGCATGTGGTTTGTAGTTTTAGGTATATTCCTGCCGTTAATTATGGCAATTGCTGCCGTAATTTATCGCAAAAAGAATTATATCCGCAACTATAAAGCATGTAAGAAAGGCGCAATTATCGGCTTATGCATTCTGTTGATTATGCTGCTGTTATTCGGATTATTAATTATCTTAGCTATTATTTAAGGAGAGATTAAAAATGAAAAAGAGCGACGAAACTATTCAATTATCAAAGACACATATCAAAAAGAGATTTGTGGCATTTGTGATTTGTTTGCTGGTCGCTCTTTTTGCTTTCTTTACGGCTATTAAAAATTTGACCTATTTTGAGCCAGGATATCAAACAATTACCGCCGATGAAATCTACGATGATGAATTAGTATTTAATTACTACTGCCAGGATAGAGCGACTTACAAACAAGTATCGGCAGTTTATCGGGATTTAACAAAAGAGATTTACCAATTGTTAGATGAAGCAAATAGTTACGAAAGTGTTATTAATATCTGTTATCTAAATCAAAATATCAATCAGGTAATTACAGTAGATTCTGTTTTATATCAACAGCTGCAGAAAGTCGTTGACAATGATTGCCGTGAAATATTTTTAGCACCGGTATATACTCTTTATAAGGCCTTATTCAGCTGCGATCAGGATTATCAGACCGATGATTTCAATCCGGATAAAAATGCCGAAATCAGAGCGTTAATCGACAGTTTAATTACATTTATCAATGATCAAGAGGCAGTTTCGATTGAACTGTTAGAGAACAATCAAGTTAAAGTAAATGTCAGCCCGCAATACAGTCAGTTTATGAGTGAAAACGGTCTGGATACCTACATTGATTTCTATTGGATGAAAAATGCTTTTATTGTCGATTATGTATGTGATAACTTGACTGAAAGAGGATATACGGACGGATATATTTGCAGCTATGATGGTTATGGGCGTTTTATGGATTGTGATGAAGTCTTATACCATTACTATGATATCTTAGACGATGAAATAACACATATTTGTGATGTAGAAGTCAACCAAAACCATTGTCTAGTAACTTATAAGAGTTTTATTATGAATCAATTTGATTTCTTCTATCGCTATATTTATCAGGATAAAACAGTTGATAACTGTTATATTGATATTAAAGATGGCAATGATTACAGTGCAGTAACATCATTGAATATTTATAGGGAAACTAACAGTGTTGTTGATACGATGATGGTTTCTTTTAAGTATTATATTGCTGATGAATTATCGCTTGATGAAGTTGATTTTGATTATTTCTATTTGGAAAACAATGATTTAATAAGTAAAGGCTCATTTAAGATTTCAAATTTATACGATAAAGTAACGAATTGATTTGCATTAATTAAATAAATCAATTAAACTAAAATTAAAGGTAATGAAGAGAAGAGTAGTTATTAGGTAAATTAAGAGAGATGTCGGTTTGGTGCAAGACATTATTGCCAGGTAGCGAACATGGTCTTGGAACTGCTTTGCTGATAGGTAAGTAAAGACGTGTTAGCGCGTTAAGCTATTGAGAAGTAAAGAAGGTGGTACCACGTTTCAGACGTCCTTTAAAGGTACTTTTTTTATTCTGGGAGGAAAAATAATGAGCGAAAAATACTATTTAACAACCGCAATTGCCTATGCCAGTGGAAAACCTCATATTGGTAATACATATGAGATAATTATGGCTGATGCAATCGCAAGATATAAAAGAATGAAAGGCTTTGATGTCTTCTTTCAAACCGGAACGGATGAACACGGCCAAAAAATAGAAGAAAAAGCTAAAAAAGCAAATATGGAGCCAAAGCAATATGTTGATAAAATTGCTCAGGAAATTAAAGATGTATTTGATTTGATGAATGTATCATATGATAAATTTATCAGAACAACCGATCAGGATCACGAAGAACAGGTTCAAAAAATCTTTGAAAAGCTGTATAAGCAGGGGGATATCTATAAATCGGAATATGAAGGCTGGTATTGTACCGAATGTGAAGCATTCTTTACTGACAGTCAACTGGTTGACGGAAAATGCCCGGACTGTGGAAGAGAAGTTCATCGGGAAAAAGAAGAATCATATTTCTTTAAAATGAGCAAATATGCTGATCAGCTGATTGACTATATAGAAACACATCCGGAATTTATTCAGCCTGAAAGCCGTAAAAATGAAATGATAAACAATTTCCTAAAACCGGGCTTACAGGATTTGTGTGTATCCCGTACCTCATTTAAGTGGGGTATCCCGGTAACTTTTGATCCAAAACATGTGGTATATGTATGGATAGATGCTTTAAGCAACTATATAACCGGAATTGGATATGATTGTGACGGAAACAGTAGCGAGCAGTTTAATAAGCTCTGGCCGGCTGATTTACATCTAATCGGTAAGGATATCATCAGATTCCACACAATTTATTGGCCGATTATGTTACTGGCTTTAGGCTTGCCTTTACCAAAACAGGTATTCGGTCACCCTTGGATGCTATTTGGTGAAGATAAGATGTCTAAATCAAGAGGAAATGTTATTTATGCCGATGATTTGGTACATTTCTTTGGCGTTGATGCAGTAAGATATTTTGTTTTAAGTGAAATGCCATTTGCTCAAGACGGTTCAATTACTTGGCAGTTGGTAATGGAAAGAATCAACGGCGAGTTAGCGAATATTTACGGTAACCTGGTAAATAGAACCATCGCAATGACAAATAAGTATTTTTCCGGTCAGTTAACAACAGCTGATTGTGGGGAAGAATTAGATCAGCAATTGATTGATACCTGTAAACGTACTGTTGAAAAATATTACGAAAAAATGGATCAGTTAAGAGTTGCTGATGCGATTGATACAGTATTTGACTTATTGAGAAGAAGCAATAAATATATTGATGAAACTACTCCTTGGACATTAGCTAAAGACAGCCAGCAGCAGGGTCGATTAAATACAGTGCTATACAATTTGCTTGAATCAATAAGAGTAGCGACTGTATTACTCAGTCCGTTTATGCCGGAAACTGCTCAAGAAGTATTCAGACAGATTAATACTACAAAAACTGATTTTGCTTCAATCGAAACCTGGGGCAATTATGAAGTCAATAATAAAGTAGTAGAAAACACCAAGGTTTTATTTGCCAGAGTAGATGAAACTAAGACAATGAAAGAAATCGAAAAGTATTTAGCAGATAAAACGGAAGTTAAAACCAGTTTTAAGGAAGAAGTAAGCATTGATGATTTTGATAAATTAGACATTCGTATCGGAACAGTTATGGACTGTCAAAAGCATCCGAAAGCCGATAAATTGTTAGTATTTGACATCAAGTGCGGTACTGATAGAAGAACAATTGTTTCAGGAATTGCCCAATACTACAAGCCACAAGATTTGATTGGTAAAAAAGTAGCTTTTATCGCTAATTTGGCAGCAAGAAAACTCAGAGGAATAGAATCAAAGGGTATGATTTTATCAGCTGAAGACAGCAAGGGTAATCTACAGGTTGTCACTGTTGATAAGGTTGAAGACGGAGCCGATATTAGATGATTTCGATTGTAGCGGTCGGCAAGATTAAGGAAAAATCTTTGAGCTTGCTTATTGATGAATACAAGAAAAGAATAAGCAGTTATTCTAAAATAGAAATAATCGAAGTAAATGATGAACCGAATGATAAGTTAAGTGATGAAAAGGTTAAAGAAGTTGAAGGGCAAAGACTGCTTAAACAATTAAAAAAAGACAGTTATGTTATTTTGTTATCGTTAAAAGGTCAGCAGCTAGACAGCGTTAAACTGGCAAAAGAAATGGAAAAAATCAACACCTACCACAGCTCGCATATCACTTTTGTGATTGGCGGCTCCCTAGGTGTCAGCCAAGAAGTGGAAGACAGAGCTGATTATCTGTTAAAATTATCCGAACTGACATTTCCACATAATATTGCCAGATTACTGATTCTTGAACAGATTTACAGGGCCTATAAAATTTTAAATAATGAAACTTATCACAAATAAAAGGAGAAAATATGAAAAAATTAATGATTTGTTTGTTGACCGCTCTACTTGCCTGTGGAATGTTGGGCTGTTCTGATAAGTACGAGGGGTTAACAAAGGTTGAAAAAGAAGATTATACAATCTATGTACCAGATTCATATGTTGAAGAAGAAACCGAAGAATACAGTTATATTGGCTATAATGAGAATTCTTTCTTATCTATCTTCTATGAAGAAATTTCTTATCTGCAACAATTTATTGACATCAGCGATGATATAACTCTGGAAGAATATGCTGAACTGCTTCAACAGTCAAACGAATTGGAAGATCCGTTTGTTAAAGATAAAAACGGTAATTTGCTGGTCGAGTATGAAGTGGAAAATGCTGGGGTAGAATATTATTACTGCTCAACAGTAAAAAAAGGCAACAATAAGTTTTATGTGTTAACTTGTGCTTGTCTGATTGAAGATAGTGAAGAACTTAAAGATGATTTTTCAAGATGGTTTTCAACCTTTACTCCTGACAAAAAATAAGTCTTTAAAAAAATGAAATATATGATACAATAGTTACAGTTTGAAAGAAGGTAACTATGACAAAGATTGTACAACGAAGTGACATTCAGTTAATTATCTCAGAACTTAAAAAGGGAAAGATAGTCGCTTTTGCTACTGATACTGTCTTTGGTGTTGGTGTTATCTATAATAACTATGAAGCTGTAAAAAGATTAAAAGCTGCCAAAGGCAGAGATGAGAACAAACCGTTTCCTTTAATGGTTTATAACTCTTCTCAAATGCATCAGGTAGCTTTTTTAAACGAAAGAGAAGAGGCAATAGTGGAAAAAATTACTCCCGGTCCATTAACCTTGGTACTTAGAAAAAAGCCGGTTATTAATAGTGAATTTACTTCCGGGAAAGACACAATCGCAATCAGAATTCCTGATGATGACTTTGTATTGAAAATCTTACAGGAAGTCGGACCAATGTTTGTGACTAGCGCCAACCTTTCTAACCACCCTAGTGCCAACAATACTGCTCAGGTTGTTGAACAGTTAGACGGCAAAATTGATTATATTGTTGATGGAGAAAGCAAGTCCCATACCGCCAGCACAATAATTGACTGCACTGGAAAAGAGCTTGTGGTATTAAGAGAAGGAGAAATATCGATAAATGATATTAAACAGGCAGTAGCTTGTTAAATATATTACATTAAGGAGGACATAGAAATGTTACATGTAATTGATCATCCGGTTATTAAGCATAAATTGACGATTATGCGTAAAACCACTACCGGAACCAAAGATTTTAGACAGAACCTGGACGAGATTGGAAGTTTGATGACTTATGAAATTACTAAAAACTTTCCGACAAGAGATGTAAAAATAACCACTCCAATGGGAGAAACTATCGGTAAAGAACTTGATAAGGATATCGTATTAGTACCGATCCTGCGTGCTGGTTTAGGAATGGTCAGTGGAATTCAACAATTAATTCCGACCGCAAAAGTAGGCCATGTGGGGCTTTACAGAGATGAAGAGACACTGGAGCCGCATTTCTACTATGCTAAATTTCCACCTAATATTGCCGAATCGACTGTCTTAGTAGTTGATCCGATGTTAGCAACCGGCGGTAGTGCCACTGCAGCTATTGACTATGTAAAGAAAACCGGGGCAACTGATATTAAACTGGTTTGCTTAGTTGGTGTTCAGGAAGGAATTGATGCCGTTGAAAAGGCTCATCCGGATGTTGACATCTATTTGGCTGCGAAAGATGAGTACCTTAATGAAATCGGCTACATTGTACCTGGACTTGGTGATGCCGGTGATAGAATTTTCGGCACAAAGTAATAAGGTCATAAACTACCGTTAGGGTAGTTTTTTCTTCAAAGAAAGGGAAACAAAAAATGAATCCATATTTACCATTAAATAAATACATTGCGGATGGGGAAGCTCATGTGTTTGATAACAGGCTATATATTTACGGTTCTTCAGACCGGTTTAAAGGGGAATGTTATTGTCCTTTGGATTATGAAGTCTTTAGCTGCGATATCAACAATTTAGGTGAGTTTACCTGTCATGGAATCTCATATAAAAAGATAAACGACCCTGATAATATAGATGGTAAACATCAGCTGTATGCTTGCGATGTCGTAAAAGGCAATGATGGTCGTTATTATTTATATTATTTTATGAACACAATCGATTCAATAGCGGTGGCGGTAAGTCAGAATCCAAAAGGTCCCTTTGAATATTATGGTAAAGTAATATATCCAATGGATAAAAGCATATTGCCAGACTATCCTTGCAGCTTTGACCCGGCTGTCATCAATGATGAGGGAAAGATTTATTTAGCTTTGGGCTTTTCAGTTGATTTTAAAATTGAAGGGATGAATCTATCCGATAAAAATACCAAAGGTGGCTATGTTGTTGAACTAGATGGAGATATGCTGACGATGAAAACTGCCCCAAAACTGGTCATACCGGGGTATAAATGGGGTAAAGATACCGGTTTTGAAGGACACGAATTTTTAGAAGCAGCATCATTGAGAAAATTTAACGGAACATATTATTTTATCTATTCATCTCAAAAACAACATGAATTGTGCTACGCTACTGCCGAAACGGTATTCGGACCTTATACCTATCAGGGGATATTGATATCTAATGCTTATGAAAACGGCCTTAAAAATAACTGGGCCAATAATCATGGTACAATTGAAAAGATAAAAGATGATTATTACATTTTCTATCATCGTCATAGTTGTGCTACCCAATATAGCAGAAGCGGCTGTGTCGAAAAAATCAATTATGACGGCAAATTATTTCAACAAGCAAAAGTAACTTCTCAAGGTTTCAGTGGGAAGCTGCCGGGCGGTAAATATCCGGCAGCGATTGCCTGCTTTCTGTACGATAATGATGGCGGACAATTTATCGGTTTTGCGAAAACACCGCAAAATTTTGCCAGGATTGAAGGCGAAAAAATTGTAAACATCAGAAATTCAACTATTATCTTTAGATATTTTAAACATATCAGCAAACTAACCATTAACTGTAAACTGCCAAAGCAGTTTGCTTATGCTGAAATGAGAGTAAAAATCAACGAGAAGGTATTCGACAACATCCAAATAAAAGAGAAAATGGAAATAAATTGCGATGAAAACGATTGTGAAGTTGAATTAAAATTCAATAGTACAATCCCACTGTCATTAACAGATATAATGATCGAATAAAAAATGAAGAGAATTGTTCTCTTCATTTTAAAAAAAAGGGGGGGAAATTACATAATATCAATGTATTTGTTTGATTTATCCTCAACCATTTCCTCTTTAGGCA
>JBJFHD010000098.1:0-10687 GCA_051893335.1 Erysipelotrichaceae bacterium
AAACCTACATTTTTAACCGCCAAAAATCTACATTTTTTAATTGACATTTACATATAAAAGCGCCATTCGTTCTAAAAATATGATTAGGAGTGCATTTTTAGAACTGTTAAAAGAAAAAGACTTACAGAAAATAACCGTAACCGATATCGTCAAAAAAACCGGACTTAACCGTTCGACCTTTTACTGTCACTATCCTGATATTAGAGGAATTATTGAAGAGATTGAAAATGAATTAATCGATAATCTGCTAAACATCTTGGCCGAATTTAAGTATACCGACTTTTTCAGTAACCCTGCCCCTTCCCTTTTAAAAGTCAGCAGATTGCTGGAAAAAGATGTCGAATTCTATCGAGCCCTGATTTTGGCTAACGGAGCCGACCGGTTTTTAGAAAAACTGAAAAAAATCTTTGCGCAATATATGCTGGAGCACTCAGATATCCCACAAGAGTACAAAAAATCAAAATCCTTATCGTTAAGAATTTGTTATTTTTCCGGCGGTATGGTCAATATGTACCAGCAATGGTTTAAAGGCGAACTGGACTGTTCCTTAAATGACATTTCCATTGAAGTAAGTCAGCTTATTACCCTTGCTTCCAATCAGCTTTTTACCGATAAAGGTCAATAAAAATCTTTCAACTAGCAATAGTTGATTTTTTTGACCGATTTTGCTTGCCATTTAGAGGTAGATAGATAGTTTATTATTGAATTACTGTATTATTTAAGTAACACACTGAAAGGGGAGCTCATGAATTTTGAATTTATATTTCTATAATTAATATTCCTTCAATATTATAATTAAGTTTTTCTTTTATTTGACCAGCTTTAAAATAGAAACAACCACCGAAACAATCTGGATTTTCACTCAATGAATTAATCATTAATGTATTGTTACAAGCTAATAAGGCCTGTTTAGCATATTCTATTTCTTCAATTTTCCATTCATCTAAAGTAAAGTTCACATAAACTGGCCATATTAATAAATCATTTGATTTGAATTTTTCGGGGCAATCCCACATATCACCACATAATGCAATAGTGGTATCATGACCTTTATAATTAAATTTTAAAACTTCATTTCCTTCTTTGTAGTGATAGTCTGTTACTGAGTATTCTTTCCAGCCAATAGATATTCTGCGATAGTTATATGTTAATTTTCCATCTACGATAATTGCATATGAAGAATATAAATCTTCATTATCTATTTCTAAATATCCAAATGCTAAATCCACATTATAATCTTTAGACATTTGTTCTAATCTTTTCATAGTCTTAGAGTCTTTTGAAATTGCTATTTTTTTATCATTATCATAATTCCAATTAAAAGCATCAAATCCTTGAAGAAATGCTTCACCAAAACATAGTATATCAATATTATTAGCTGAATGAAGTGCTTTCTCTATTTGATTAATATTAAATTCTATATTATTATTAATAAACTTATATGCTGATAATCCTATTTTCATAAAGAATCTCCATCTAATCGGTAACTTCCGATTTTTAATATAGATTTTTAATACAAAAATGTCAAATCACAATGCATCGTTTTTTCAGTGATAATATCATTTGAATATACAAGTAATATTATTTACTTTTTCTGGATTTTATTAACCTTTTGGTAATGTAACACTCCCTCGCTCATTGGGTACACGATGATGACACCCTAACAAAAAGCCCCATTATATGCAGGTTTATGCGGTATAGTGAAGTTTTTTAATTGACAAATTGGAATTTGATAAAAATACCCCCTTTTATCTTCAACTGGTAGAACAGTTAAAAATGGATATTATTTCCTCCTAACTTTCCCCCTGTCAAAGGCTACCATCAGTAAGAGAATTAGCCTTGCTAAGCAAGGTTAATCCTAACACGGTACAGAAAGCATTGACGAAATTAGAGAATTTAAAAATGATATTTACCGAAAGAACAAACGGCAAGTTTCTCACAAGTGACAGTGATTAAATTAATCAACGATTTGCTGACGACGACCGCAATGATTACGGTAAACGGACAAAAGATCGACATCGCAAGCAAAAACTGAACAAAATGAGCAAGACAATGCAACAAAAGGTTCAGCTTGTTTTGGCTATGAGTTGTCAACAAGTTTGAATATCATGCCAAAAATAATCCTCCGTATGATCGCAACATACGGAGGATTTACTGTTTTATCCACGCAGCCTAATCTGCGAAAGAGTTTTTCTTCTATTCAACATTAAGTTTTTTGTTATTCAGTTTATCCTGCACAATTTGTTTAAACAAAACATAGATGACGGAAGCCAACGGTAAACCGCAAAGCATCCCGACCACTCCGAACAAATTGCCACCGACCGTAATGGCCAGCAAAGTCCAAATCGGATAAAGTCCCACAGATTTTCCCACTACTTTCGGATAGATGAAATTGTTCTCGATTTGCTGAACGACCTGGAAAACCACAATAAACAACAAACCCTGTAACAGTGAGCTGATAGCTATTAAGATAAAGCCGATTACCATAGCGACCAGTGCACCAAAAATTGGAATTAATGCGGTAATGGTAGTTAATACCGCAATAATCAAAGCATAAGGGAATCTGAAGATACTGCAGGCAATAAACATCATTGTTCCTAAAATCACCACTTCAATACACTGTCCTGAAACAAATTTGGAAAAGGTACTGTTAATTAGATTGGTCAATTCCAAAACTTTATCGGCCTTTTCTTTGGTCAAAAATGCATATACCACTTTTTTACAACCCCTGAGCAGATACTCTTTTTGAGCCAGCATATAGATTGAAAAGATTACCGAGGTAAATGCCAGCATAAAGCCGGAGAACAAACTCGATAAGAAAGATACCATTGAATTAACCAAAGACGACAAAAGATTTGAAACGATTTTTGTTACATCAGAAAACTGAGAGAACATACTGCTGATTTGAGATTGCAGCTCCGGATAACGGTCAAACAGGTCAATGATAAAGCCCTCAGCCGTCTTGGCAAAGGTCGACAGTGAATCGATTAACGTCGTAATATTCTCAACCAATTCAGGAATCAGCAGTAAAAGAACAATCAATACAATTACCACCATCAATAACAGCGCCAACACAATGGAAATCATTCTGACCAGCTTTGGCTTGTCTTTGATCTTTTTTCCCAACATTGATTCAAACTTCTTCATAGGAATATTTAAAATATACGCTATCACAAAGCCGACGATAAACGGCATTATGCAGGAAACAACTTTAGAAATAATCGCAAATATGGCTGAAAGATTATTCAAACACCAATAAGATAAAATACCGATAATAACAATCAAAACGGTTTTGACAAAACTGTAGTCGTCTTTTAACATAACAACACCTCTTTTCATAATTATATCACCATAAAATAAAGCAGAGCAAACTGCTACAGTTTATTCTCTGCTTTTATGATATTTATCACCTCATAGACATAGTCTATTTGTTTATTGACCCTATCAATTTGTGCGGCAATAATCAGATTACGCTGCGGACTATCCAAAATCAGTAAATCCTTTATTTCCAATAAGGAAAACCCGATATCCTGGAAATGCTTGATTTGAATGATTTTGTCCCGACATTTTTCATCATATAATAGATGACCGTATTTGTTTTTGCCGACAGCTCTAACAAAACCAAGCTTTTCATAGCCTTGGACTGCCCTCCTTTTTACATTACAATTTTCACATATTTGCTTCAGCGTAAATAATGTCATAATATTAGTCTCCTTTCACATTAAAACTGCACGCTATGTGCAGTCAAACCTCTTTTGACAACTCAAAATGCTTGACTGTAATAGGCTTTGTTTTTTTCGCGAAAAGAAAAAGTTAATAGTATTGACAACTATTAACTACTGTCTTAAAATCTTTACTAATGCTAAAAGGAAGGGAAGAAAAATGACCAATTTTATCTTGAAAACTTTTTTAAAAAATTACAATGACCCCAAAGATAATACCACCAGAAAAAAAGCCGGTTTTATCAGCAGTATCGTCGGTATTATTTGTAATATAGTTCTGTTTTGTTCAAAGTTTTTAATCGGAACAATTGCTAATTCTGTCGCAATTATTTCTGATGCCTTTAACAATTTGACCGACTGTTTAAGCTGCATCATCACCATGTTCGGTTACAACCTAGCCAGTAAACCGGCCGATAAAGAGCATCCTTTCGGTCATGGTCGAATGGAATATTTTACCTCGCTGATTATTGCGGTTTTCATTATTATCGTCGGTTTGGAATTCTTTAAGACTTCATTATCAAGAATAATCAGCAGAGAAGAAATCAATGTCAGCGGATTTACAATTACCGTACTGGTCTTATCAATTTTGCTTAAATTCTGGATGTTCTTATTTAATAAAAAAATGTCGGTCATTTTCAACAACCAGACCATGCTTGCTACCAGTTATGACTCACTGTCAGATGTTATGACAACTTCAATTACTTTAGTCGGCTCAATCATCTCATTGTTCACTGATTTTCCGATTGACGGAATTGTCGGTTTAATTGTATCCGGCTTAATTATCAAAACAGCTATCTCGATTATCAAAGATACTTTAGATGAATTACTGGGAAAACCGGCTGATAAGGAAACTACCGAAGAATTGCTTAGTATTGTCTTGGCTCATCCGGGTATTTTAGGAGTTCATGATTTGATAATTCATAATTATGGTCCTAACAATATGCTCGCTTCATTACATGCTGAAGTTGATGCCAAACAGAATATCTTACAGGCCCACGATACCATCGACAATATTGAAAAAGAAATTTTTGAAAAAATGAAAATAACAACGACCATCCATTTAGACCCGATTGAAACCGATAACCAGCAGCTAAATCACTATAAGCAAATCGTCGAAAAAACCCTGAAAGAGATTGATGAAGAATTATCGTTCCACGATTTCAGAATGGTGGTCGGTCCCACTCATACTAATCTGATTTTTGATGTGGTTATAACTGACAAGTACCGCAATAAAAATCAGCAGTTAAAAGAAAAAATCGATGAGCAGTTAAAACTCATCGATAGTAAACTGGAAACAGTCATCACTTTTGACAGTCAGTATTAAATTAAATCCAATTTAACAACTACGCCGTCAACTTGTTGAGAGAATTTATTCCATTTTAACCTTTCTTCGATTTGAAAGCCTAAAGATAGAAAAAGTTCTAAACAGCCTCTGTCGATTTCAAAACAATCGTAGAGGCTTTTAATATTGCTGTTTTGCTTTGCCTTTTCAATCAACAGCTGCAAGCCTTTTCGACCATAGCCCTGATGACGATATTTATGCTCGATAACAATTCCGCACTGGTATTGACCGTTTTCAAGATAGTAACAACAGTAACCGACATAACAATTCTTCTCAACATCTTTTATATAGGCAAAATAGTATTGTTCAGTATGATTACGCAAATATTCTTTTCCCCAGCGGTTTGCCGGATAGTCAATGACTCCACTGTCATAATCGTAATTGCTTCTGTCAATATCATAGCCTGCATTGTAGCTCATTGATAAAGGGTCTTTCATTACCTGAGCCTTATAGGCAAAATCTTCAACCGTTTTAGGTTTTTCCAGAATTACTTCACTCATAGTTTTATGGCGCTTTCCAATGCCAGTCTAATCATGGCATCAAGATTGGTTTCAATATCGTTTTGCGATAATTCCGGCTGTCTTTTCTGTAAATCACAGGTAATGGTTAAAATGGTTAAGGCATTTACCTTTCCCTTTAAGGCGTTACAATATAATCCGTAACTTTCCATCTCACTGGCTAAAGTATTGACGGACTGCCAGCTTTGCCAGATTTTATCCTTACGATATAAAACATCACTGCTGTAAACATTACCGACATGATACTTCAGCTGCATTTCATCGGCGGTCTCGCTGACGGTTTTTAACAATTGATAACTGCAGCTGGCAGCTAACTGACCGGGCAGTTCAAATTGATAGGCGTAATTTGAATCGGTACAGCTAGCCAAAGCCAAAACAATGTCACCGACATTTACTTCATCCTGCATACTGCCGGCAGTGCCAATTCGAATCAGGTTCTTACAATGATAGTTATTGATTAATTCATAAGAATAAATTCCCATTGAGGGAATCCCCATACCGGTTGCCATAACCGAAATCCATTTCCCTTGATAAAATCCGCTGTAACCGTACATCAAACGATAATCATTAAAACAGATTGGATCAGTCAAATATTTATCCGCAATATATTTTGCTCTTAAAGGGTCGCCCGGAAGCAGAATTGTTTCGCTGATCTGATCTTCTGAAGCTTTATTGTGCCAAGTTGCCATATTTTTATCCTTTCAATAATAATTCACTTAACTGAGCGATGCTTTCGCAAATTGTTTCAGCACCGTTATCAATTAAATACTGTTTTTCTCTAAAACCATAGCTTACGGAAATGCAAGCCATTTCAGCATTCTTTGCGGTCTGAATGTCTACTTCGCTGTCACCGACATAAACACTGTCCGCTTTTGAAACGGCCAATACTTTCAATACTTCATTGACACTGTCCGGTGCCGGTTTCTTGCGGACATTTTCCTTCTCGCCGATCGAATAATCAAACAGATCAGGGAAATAATCTTCCATCAGTATTTTTACCGCAAAATCTCCCTTATTTGAAACAACCGCCAGCTTAATCGACTGCTCTTTCAGTTTATGCAATAAATCAATAATGCCATCGTAAGGTTTGGTTTTATCGCAACAATGCTGTTTATAATATTGCGAAAACTGCTGCTGAATTTCTTCTATTTGCTGCCCAGGGGTATCTTCAGGCAAAGCCCTTTTGATCAACATATAGATACCGTTTCCCACAAAGCTGCGAATTGCCTCTTTACTGTGAGTAGGATAATTGTTTAAAGCTAAAATATGATTTGTACTGTCCGCTAAATCATCAAGCGTATCTAGAATTGTCCCATCTAAATCAAAGATTACTAATTTATACATTTTCCTTTTTCCTCCTATAAAAATGAATCACCGAAATCCCATATTTCTTTTCGTTGTATTTTTCCAGACTGCCATAGCTGTCGGCCAGCGGCAGATCTTTTTGAGCTCTTATCGCAATCAAAGTTGAATCACCTACCGCTTTACTGACAGCCAAGCCGTTCATCACCGGTTCAAATATTTCCCTGACTGTAAAAGGTGGGTCGGCATATATTAAATCAAAGCAAGCAGTTGTCTGTTTCAAATAAACCAAAACATCCTGTTTCAATACTTCAACCCGATTATCGTTTAAATGACAGTTTTTCAAATTGGTTCTGATAACCTTAATGGCCTGATCATCATTATCAACCATTACGGTTTTTCTTGCCTGCCGGCTTAACGCTTCAATACCCATTGAGCCGCTGCCGGAAAACAAATCCAGAAATGCGCAGCCCTCTATTTTAAACTGCCAAATATTAAATACCGCCTGTTTGATCATATCAGTTACCGGTCTAGTGTGCAAACCTTCCGGTGCGATTAGTTTAGTGTTACGTGCGGTTCCGCTAATTACTCTCATTTATTCACTCTCCAATAATAATTATACAATACCCGTTTTATCTTTTATGTTGTAAAATTATATTGTTATGAAAAAAACTCTCACTTATCAAATAGATAAAGCAAACATTTCCATCAAAGATTATTTATTGTCGCACAACATTTCCGCCAAGGCTATTTCTACTTTAAAAAAGCAGCAAGACGGCATATTGGTTAATGGCAAAGTCCAGTTTACCAACTATCTATTGCAGGAAAACGACTTGCTGACAATAAATCTCGATGAAACTAACGATGCAGAAAACATCATTGCCACCAAGATGGATTTGACAATTTTATATGAAGATGAGGACTTAATTATTATCGATAAAACCGGTGATATTACCGTTCATCCATCTAAAAAATACTTTACCAATAGCCTTATCAACGGATTAGCCTATTACTACCAAAGCCGTAATTTAGATGTCAAATTACATTGCATTACCAGACTCGACAAGGAAACATCAGGCTGCGTCTTATTTGCGAAAAACCGGATTGCCGCCAATTTTCTCTCAACAATGGTAAAACAAAGCCAAATCAAAAAGAGTTACCTTGCCTTAGCAGAGGGCAAAATCGATAAGGAACACTTTTATATCGACGGTCCCATCAGCCGAGTCAGCAAAGGCAATATTTTAAGATGTGTGGATTACCAAAACGGCAAAGAAGCTCTGACGGAATGCTTGCTCATCGAATATTTTCCAAAGCATGATATATCTTTATTGAAGTGTCTTTTGCACAGCGGTCGGACTCACCAAATCCGGGTTCATCTGCAATCAATCAAACACCCGATTGTTTCGGACGGTTTATATAACAAAGACAGTCATTTGTTAAGCCGGCAGGGCTTGCATTGTTACAACCTCAAGTTCAATCACCCGCTGACGAATAAACCGATTGATATCACCAGCCCGCTGGCAGATGATCTGAAACAGGTCTTGATTTGACAATCAAAATAATCAAAATTATAATCAATTTAAACAAATAGAAAGAAGGATATCTATGGATTTAACCAACAAAAAAGTGTTAGTTGTCGGACTGGCCAGAAGCGGTATGGCAGCTATTAACTTACTGCATAAATTGAATGCCGAAATCATTTTATCGGAAAGAAAAGCCGAAAGCGAAATCGAACAGGCCTCATACCTAAAAAGCATTGGCGTTACTATCGTTAATCAGGATGAAGAAGTATTCAAGCAGCAATATGACCTTGCAGTAAAAAATCCGGGGATAAACTATCGAGACGAAAAAATTCAATTATTAAAAAACAATGGCATCAAAGTTATTACCGAAATTGAATTAGCCTTCTTAGTAAGCAGAAAACAGCACTATCTGGCCATTACGGGAACTAACGGAAAAACGACCACCACTTCCCTTTTATATGAAATATTACAAGCCAAATATCACGATAAGGCTCTTTTAGGGGGAAATATCGGTATCCCCTTATGCCAACTGGTTTTAGACCATAATCTAATCGAAAATGAGGGCTACTATATTGCCTTGGAAATGAGTAACTTCCAATTAGTAGACTGTTATGATTTCCATCCTGAAGCAGCCGTCATCACCAATTTGACACCCGATCATTTGGATATTATGAAAACGGCTGAAGAATATTACCGTTCAAAACTGAGAGTCTATCAGAATATGAGCGAAGATGATTTGTTCGTTGTTAATGATGATGATGAAGTATTATTAAACCATTTAGCACAAAAGCCATTAAGCTGTCAGACTGCTCATTTTTCGCTCAAGGAAAATAGCGCTGCGGTAAGCTATGTCAAGGATAATTATATTTACCTGAATAATCAGCCTTTATTGGATATTAACAAGTTAAAAGTTGTTGGCAAACACAATTGGCAGAATATTATGGTTGCTGCAATCATCAGCAAGCATTGTAAAGTGGATGATGATACAATCAGGGCTGCCATCTACAATTTTAAAGGCGTTAAACATCGTTTGGAATTTGTCAGAGAATATCAGGGCGTAAAATACTATAACGATTCAAAGGGGACTAATACCGATGCAACTATCATCGCTCTAAAATCGTTTGATAAGGGAGTAATTTTACTGGTCGGCGGTTATGAAAAAGGCTTGCCGATGGATGAATTAAAAAAGCACTTAACCTGTGTAAAACAGGTTATCGGCTTCGGATATAGCGGTCGAAGAATTGTTACCGATTTAGTCGGTGAAAAAGGTACTGTCGTCGATGATTTAACTCAGGCAGTCAAACTGGCAAGTGAAATCGCTCAAAACGGCGATATCATCTTACTTTCACCGACCACCAGTTCGTTTGATCAGTACAGTTGTTTTGAAGAAAGAGGAGAACATTTTATCAAACTGGTAAATACTTTGGGAGAAACAAATGAGTAGTTTACGACTGGGCGTTATGGATTCGGGAATGGGCGGATTAACGGTTGTTGATTTGCTGCACAAAAGACATCCCGAAATTAAAATCATCTTTTTAGGCGATACCGCCAATATGCCTTACGGGGACAAGAGTAAAAAACAGATTATTTCATTTGCTGAAAACAACATTGCCTTTTTAAGCCGATTTTCCCTTGACGGCATTTTGATTGCCTGTAATACTATGGATTCAAATGCCTATCAACTGATCAAAAACCAATATCCGATTAAACTGTATCCCATCATCGAGCCGACCTGCCGCCAAGCTCTGCAAGTCAGCAAGAATAAAAAGATTGCCCTGCTGGCAACCGCTGCCACCGTCAATTCCAATACTTATCAGAAATGTTTTGATCAATTAGACCCTCAGGTTCGCCTGCAACAAATCAGTGCTCCCGGACTGGCCGAGTTGGTCGAAACCCAAACGGATGCCAGTCACCTTTTAAACAAGTATCTCAGTCCTTTAAAAGACAGCGATTGTGATACCTTAATACTAGGCTGTACTCACTATCCGCTTTTAGAAAGGCCAATCAGGGAAATCTTGCCGAATATTACCCTGGTTTCTTCCAGCAGTGAATTGGTTAACTCATTACAGCTGCCAAAATCACTAGATTCAACCGTAGCAGATGTTGAGTATTATGTAACAAAAAATCCCGCACAATTCAGCGAGATAGCCAAAGGAGTCTTCAATTATCCGATTAATGCTCAAGCAGTTAAAGTGGTGGATTAACCATCACTTTTTTTGAACATCAAAAAAAGGAGCTGTAAAAAAATAAACAACTCAAACAAATACAAAATAAAACCCT
>JBJFHD010000099.1:0-2368 GCA_051893335.1 Erysipelotrichaceae bacterium
GATTTATGGTTTCAGAAATATTGTGACGTATTTTTCAGTTCTGAGCGGTCTTATATATAGAGGCAGTTGTAAAGATTTTTTTATCAAATCTTATATTTTAATAAACAGAGAGGAATGAAAATAATTTAAATATTGCAAGGAACAGAATTTATATTTTTTTCAGTATACTGCATACTGCTAAACAAATATAGAGTACAATCAAAAACAAAACATATGAAAGGATTGGTTTTATGAAAAAAAACGCGGTGTGTATTGCGGCTATTATGACATTGTTGTCATTAACTGCTTGCTCTGACATGGCAAAAGATGATAACTTGTTGTCCGAGAACAAATTATCAGTGGCGACAGAACAAGAAACTGAAATTGCAAACGAGATTGCAGTGCAAAACACTGCAAATGAAACAACTAGCCTTACTGAAGCACGAGGCATATCACCCACAGCAAATGAAAGCGCAACAGAAAAAATCACAAACACCTTTAATGTTGATGCTGATAGCACAACAATTGAGGCATTAAACAGTTCTGATTATGTTCTCAATACTAACTTTACACCAATTTACGAAAATGTCTGCTTTTTAGATATTCCTGCAACCGGAGGAGTTGGTTCATACGAAGAACTGCAGGAATATATGAATGCCTATGAGGACATAAGCTTTGTTGAGTACGAAATTATATCGCAGTATTCACCTGAAGAGGCATTCGCAAAGACCGGCGATGAGATTTTCAAATACAGCACAACGCTGTATCAAGCGCATATATACTATGACTATCTGCACGAAACGCCTGTGGATATGACTGTTGATCTTGCAAAAGCGGGTATGCCTAACCTACAAATCGAGAATAATCCACCCTATGTCATAGGTCAGAGAATAATTTCTGCATTATCAGGTTATAACAGTACAAGCTGCGTGGCAATTCCTGAACTCGTTTATTATGTGTATGATGTGAACGGTGTTGATTTAGCATATCACGTGAATAGTGAAGAAGTAGTTGTTGAAAGCGGAGCTTTTGCTAATTTGAATATGGAATTAATCGGAAGTGAGTATTCGTTAATGACAACTACCGCCAACAATCCTGTTATATTTACACAAAAGTCGTCGGTAGATGATCTCACACAGTTTATAAAGCAGGATTGGGAAATGAGGAATTATGTTTTTTTCGATGTAGCTAATTTCGACTACAACGCACAACCCAAACACAGTTCAAATGAAGATGAAATGGTGGTGGAATAAATGAAATTTAATAAAACATTTGCTTTTTTCGCCGCAGCTGCACTTGCAATTAATGTTACTGCCACAACTGCTTTTGCTCATAACACAACTGATTGTGGACTTAAACATACTGTTTCAACAACACATTGGGATTTGTATGAAGATTCAATTCATTGGAGTAGCTATGCTACAAAAATGACAGTCAACTGCGGAATATTTGAAGGAACTGCATTTGAAACTTACATTAACAATGCAGTAACGACGTGGAATAATTCTAGATTTAACGGGCAAGACTTGATGTCAATCGATGTTGATAATACAAATGGCTGCGTTAGATTTAGAAATAAATCAGCCGATCAAATGGCAAAGGTTGCATCAAGTACCACTTGGGCAGTAACATATCGCCCAGGGGCTAAAAGTGATGGTACGTCATATCACCACTACAGCACTGAGGCTGACAGTATTGAAATTTGGATTAACTATAATTCAGTTCTTGTAAACAAATCTTCAAATGCGAAAACACATGTGCCACTGCATGAATTAGGACATGTTATTGGTTTGGTTGACATTCCAAGTAGTGTTTCCGTAAACGGATACCTTATGTGCAATGAATTTGGAAATTATCCAATTCCGACTTCAATTACAACAGCCGATTTGCAAGGTGCAGCTGTAATTTTAGGTCAACATACAACTCATAATTTCGTCTATTCAAATTATAATAGCCAGATTCATAAAAAAACTTGTAAAACTTGTGGAGCATATAATTATTACTATCATACATTCGTAAATAATGTTTGCAAGTATTGTGGATACAATTCAACGTCCTCTGCAAGTATAGGTGATTACGAGAATAATAACGCTGTTGTTAATGATGAAGTTATTGCAGAGTTTGAAAATGAAGTTGATATTGAAAAATTCTAGAATCAGAATAGGGTTTTGAAAAGTAAATATTATATCCATATGGGTATACCTGTTACTTCTAATGAGAATTAATAAAAAATACAGCTCAGACAATCGTTTGAATTTGTCTACACTGTATTTTTGTTCCACAGTGGGGGATTCTGTAAACTTAAACAAAATATGTATTAAATAATTGTTTTATATTACAAAGATTTATGGTTTCAGAAATATTGTGACGTATTTTTCAGTTCTGAGCG
>JBJFHD010000100.1:0-2309 GCA_051893335.1 Erysipelotrichaceae bacterium
AGAATACTATCTGTTTATAATAAATTTCAGGAAAAATCTATGTAAAATCAAATATCGTTCTATATGATTATATTTTTATCCGCAATCTCTTTCATACGTTTATATGATAATATACACACCAGCAAAGTCAGAACATCTGCCGCCGGCTGTGTCAAATATACGCCTGTAATCCCAAGAATCGGAGGAAGTATCATAATAAAAGGCACATAAAAAATCCCCTGTCTGACTGTGGATAAAAACAGACCATATTTTGCTGACCCGATTGTCTGAAAAGTAATTGTCATCATATAACAAATTCCAAATGCCGGATAAAGTATCACCTGTGACGTCAGCAATCTCGCACCATAACTGATAACTGCTGGATTTCTGTTAAACAGCATAACCAATGGTCGAGAAAACAAGATATAAACGAGAGCTATTAGCACAGTCATAATAATTGACGTCTTAAATGAAAATTTTACAGATTCATCGAAACGTTCCTTATTTTTTGCGCCAAAAGCATAAGATGCTATTGGCTGATACCCTTGCATGAATCCCATGATCATATAACATCCAATTAAAATCAATCGCTGGACAACTCCATATGCAGCAATAATCAGATCTGCATCCTTCATATCTTTTACTGCAATATTTGTCAATAAAGTCGCCACTGCAAGACAAATTTGAATAACTGCTGTAGGAATACCGATTACCGCTACACTCTTTATAAATCTAAAACTTGGTCTGAAAGCTGATTTTCTTATTTTTATAACTGAGTGTCCACTCAAATAAAATCCCACAAGTATAAAAAAAGTAATAAACTGAGAAATAGTCGTAGCAAGCGATGCTCCCTCAACACCCATATCGAACCCCCAGCTAAACATAAAAACAGGGTCAAGCAAAATATTCATCCCCGCTCCGACACTTACCGCAATCGAAGATATTTTTACAGAGGACTCTGCTCTTGCCGCACAGTTCATGCTCTGAGCCGGAAGATTTGCAAGAGCTGCAATGAACATCCAGAAAGCATAATCCTTTGCTTCAGGCAAAACAGTATCCGACGCTCCAAACGAACGCAACATTGGTTCCATAAACACAATTCCAATCACACACAAAACAACTCCAATGATCACTGAGATTCCTACAATTGTTGTGACCGTTTCACTGGCTTTATTATGTTCTCTCGCCCCCAACTGTCGTCCTGCAAGCACAGCTGCTCCTGCTGCAAAGATATTTTCTACAGAGACCATAATAAGGAGTATCGGCAATGTTACGCCTACCGCCGCCAGTGCAATATCTGAATGCAGCAATCCAATATATGCAGTATCAACTATGTTATATACTGCCTTTGCCAGCAAAGCCAGGGTTGCCGGCACTGCTAATTTCACAATAGCTTTGGAAGTGTTCATATTTTCTAAAACTGACTCCTGCTGCCGATTCTTTTTCATAATTATCTCTTCCTTTTCCAATAATTCTATTTTAGACCACCCAGTCTATTTATTAATTTTATCATGTGTAGACTACCTGGTCAATATTTTCGCACAATTATTGACAGGGTGGTTTGTTTTGAATATAATGAACCTTGAATTTTATTTTAGGAGCACTATTATGAATCAGAAAGAGAAGTCACGTTTAAGCTATAACAGAATTTTGAACGCTGCAATAAAAGAATTTGGAACTCACAATTACGAATCAGCTTCCGTAAACACTATATGCAGTGAAAATCAGATTTCAAAAGGATTAATCTATCATAATTTTAAAAACAAAGATGAATTGTATCTGCGTTGCGTTGAGGTATGTTTTAATGAAATGACTTCCTATCTTCGCAATGCAAAATATACATCTGAAGACCCTAAAGATTGTATTCATGAGTTACTTACTATGCGTCAGCAGTTTTTTCAAGCAAACCCTTATCTCAGCAACATTTTCTTTCAGACCGTATTGAATCCTCCCAAACACTTATTACATGAAATCCATAAACTCCGGCAGGAATTCGATGAATTTCACGCATCACGATACAGAGAACTTTTAAAAACTGTTAAACTTCGCGAGGGTATTACAATCGATATGGCTGTAGAATATTTCTTCGCATTTCAGGAAATGTTTAATAATTTTTTTCAAAACAGAGCGCGTGAAGATGAAGATTTTATTTCTGTAATTAAAAATCATGAATTATATCTTACTAACGTCATCAATATAATCTTATATGGTATAGCAAAGGAGAACTAACATTATGATATTGCTAATATTACGCCTTATACTATCTGTTATCACAGCGTTTTTTGTAGGTAAACTGGTGTCAAAACTCAAACTTCCATCCATCTTAGGAT
>JBJFHD010000101.1:0-2242 GCA_051893335.1 Erysipelotrichaceae bacterium
AGAAAAGCAGCTGAGTATGATCCTAATAGCTGGGAGGCTATTTTTTACAAGGCTTTGGTTGAGTACAAGATAGTTATCAGCAATCGGGCTAGTAATTCTGTCAATTACTACAATTTAGATGCATATTTGAATGATATCAATCATAAGGCTAACGATATATCTAATACAATAAATACCATATTTAGCATGATTAGCGAAGATGCGCTTTTGAGGACTTCTGAGGAAATATATGAGAGCCTGGTACCCTACTTTTATGGAGATACGAGAACGAAGAGTTATTTGCTTAGCTACAATAGCCGTATTGTACAAGATGTACTTTTTTACCAAGTTTACAGCTTGACATCTGCAAAACTTTTTTTGAAGCTGGGTAACATTATAGAAGAATCCGAGCTAAAAAGTAAAGAAGCAGAAAAAGCTATGCTCAAATATTGGGCAAAAGGTATTGATGTTATGAAAAACTGCTATGAAGATAAAGAGGTTGATATATATAAATTGTGGGCAAATGGTAGTAAAGCCAAAGAGAACATTAAGTCAACTAAGAAGCTTTACAATGATTATGTATCAAAAATTAAAAAGTATGATTCATCATACTCAGTACCTCCACTTGACATAGAAAGAGGAAATCAAAACTTTATCTCATCCATGAAATGCTGGATAATTGTAGCTGTTTTATTTATTGGACTGCCTGTTTATAATTGGGGGACCGCAGGTGGATTTACTAAGTTTTTATTAGGTGGCTTGTTGTTTTTTGCTATTCCTGGATGTACTTTTTGGCTATTATATATTTTAGGCTGTTATATATCTAGAAAGCTTTAAATATCTGCATTTCACTTGTCACCATAAATATTATAGAATTTAATAATAGAGATAAAGAAAGGAAGATGACCATGTTAAAAAAATCTATTATAGGGTTAGTGTTAGCATTACTTCTTGTAGCTGGGTGCGGTCAAGATAACCCCAAAACTCAGAATCAAGCACCGGGTAAACCATCTGTTAAGACGGAACAAACTGTTCAGAAGCCTAAAATTGTTGGAAAAACAAAGTTTGATAACGAAATGGTAGACGTAGAAGAAAGAATTAAAAAAGTAAAAGATTTTGACGGGAAAATGGTAGAAGTAAAAGAATACTATCAAGCAGGAACCAATAATAGGATTTTTGGGTTTAGACCAAATCAAAATACATCTAGTGAACCTTTGAAAAATGAAGGCCAAAAAGTCACTAAGTTTAAAAGTAAATAATTTATTAAAGCCGGACAGCGCAAAACTGTCCGGCTTTATGAGTTACCTAGATAGCATTTTTAGAAAGGTATTCCTTTAGTGCTGTCCCCAAGGCATATGCATTGGCATAGCTGGTCTTTTCACCGGCGGCATTTAGAGGAGAATCGGAGGCCCTGTCAGCGTTCGTGAAATTTGCCTCGTGGCCAATCCCTACCAACACGGGAATTGAAGAGCTCCGAATGGCAAAATAAACTTCCTGGGCATCAAAAACATTAGAGATTTCTTGTTCAGGCCCGCCACCGCGAACAATGCAAATTACATCAGCGCTTCTGTCGGAATTGAGCTTGGAAATTTGGCTTGCGATATCATCAATTGCTTCGGTACCTAAGATTTTAGTGTTAATGAATTGTACTATATGCTCGTTCTCCGGACCAATTGCTGTCATAAAATCTTTTTTTACCTCGCTATCTTCGCTGGTCAGAAGAGCGATTTTATTGATTTTGAGAGGTAACCTTTTAGGATAACGATTGATGGTTGGTGGCTGTTCTTGGCATTCGTCTAATACGTCTACGTAAATACAGTTAACCTGAAGAATAGGTGATGAGATGCTATCACCTTTTTCGGCAGCATATGCATTGATATAGCCCACTACATTTAATTTTTGACCACGCTTTAAGGTATGCTTTGCAAGGTGCTCCTTTACTCGATCAGTGAAGCAAGCATGGATGTGATGCCTTTCATCATAATATAGTTCGCATGATTCATTGATGGCTACAGTTGGGTTTTTAGTGTAGGTGTTGTATAAAGCAGCTGTAAATTGAGTCATTAATCTTGCCTTGAAGATAATTTGACGAAGTTGATTGATGGCCATAACAAAATCTTGGTTATTATTCATGTGTTCTCCTTTCATAAAAAGAAAAACGCTCTACGGGCTTTCTAGCAGGCCTGTAGAGCAATTTTTTTAGTATAGTCCTAGTATTGATATTGAGTTAGATATTAGAGGCGTTCTAATCCATTTTTAAAAC
>JBJFHD010000102.1:0-2223 GCA_051893335.1 Erysipelotrichaceae bacterium
TTGTTGTAGGACTGATTGTAGCATACGTATGTTATTGGGCAATTAGCGACTGGTACAGTCAGCTAATCGGGCTCGGCGTATTTGCAGCATTTCTGCTCGCTTCGTTCGTACTATGGTGGGTAGGAAGATTTAAATTTTTATCGGTTTGCAATTATTCTGAAGCGGACAAATTACACCTTATAAAGCATACTAAAATCATTTTATTTACTGCTGTTATAGCCACCTTCGCATACCTTCCGCCCGTCATATTCATTGGATTGGAACAAATTATCAATTTAAAGTTAACAACTGTTTTGTCGTTATCTAATAAACTTTCATTTTTATCCTTTTTGTTGTGTTTGGCAACTTTTGTTCCGACTGGAATAACGATTGCAAAAATACTATCTTCCATACACGATAAGTACACAGGGAAAGAAATTCCTCGTCTTAAACTTATTGATATGATTTGCGTTGCTTTTATAGCAATTACGTTAACAGTGACTGGTTTTAGTTTCTTGCTTTACATCTATAGCGAACATACAGTCCTCTTAATCATATTCGCTCTGTCAGCTATCATTCTTACGGTAAATGCAATAATACATAAAAAGTACGAACATACCTCTACTGCTATTTTCGTACTTCAAATAAGTTGTACGTTTCTACTGCTTGCAAATATAATCTGCTTTTACTTTACATTTTATTATTTTGACAATATCAATATAAGTATTCGCTCTATATTTAAATATTTGAACTATACATTCGGAGCCTTGCTCACCGTTTGCGCAATAGTATTAATCGTGCTTTCGGCATTACAGGCTAAACGCAAAAACTGTGCTACAGCAAATCAATTAAAGATATTTATTCCAATCTGCATATTTGCCTTAATTCAAATACAGCCATTAATCGGAGACAGCGCAGGATTATTCATCTGGTTAATATTACAATGTCCTGTATTCGTCCTGCCGAATATAATAAAAAATAAATAGCCTCAACGTAGATAACAAAGCCACCGCAACTGCGGTGGTTTTTAACAATGTAATTGATAAACTGAAATTTACTAATACTATCTTTTAAATTCCATAGGAATATATATGATTCCGCCGTCGCATTTGCCTTCGTCAATAGCTATAAACCCAAGCTTTTTATACACCTCTACGGCGTACAAAGACGAGTTAACGGTAATTTTATCAGCAGAACTTTCGTCAAGAACTTTATGCCATAGCTTTCGCCCGATGCCGCAATTATGATAGGCACCATCAACAAAGAAGAGCGCAATGTGACTACTATTATTCCTCGTTGCAATAATGCCGATAAGTCGATTATTTTCATATGCACCGTAAGCTGTAAGTGATTTAATATATTCTTCAGAATAAATTGCGTTATAAAAAGACTGTTTACCTATTTCAGAATAATTTATTGCCTCATACTCACAGAATACCTTCCACACAAGCGGTAACGCGTCGTATATTTCTTTTAAATTTAGCTTTTTTATAATCATACAGTATAAAAAATAGAAGTATTTACAAATTTTGCAACGAAAACAAATTAACTAAATAATAAATCCGAGCCAATCTTTAAAAAGATCTAGCTCGGATTTATTATTTGGTGCACCGCTTGAAAACAAGGTTGAACTTTCGAGTTCTTCAAGCGATACCGTTTCTTCTTTACCATTTGCGTTATAGACGATTTTTATATGGTCGTCGTACAGATAAATCGAATTGATAAACGCATTGATTATCTTTCTCTTTCCGTCCTGTGTGGATATGTCTATCTTTCTGAAATTATTGAGTGCCATTCTGAAATGGTCTTGCGTGAATATCGGGGCTTTCAACTGCTCTTTGGCGATTGCGTCGTTGATTTCGTTCTGCTCTTTTTCAAGCTCTGCAAGTCGCTTCAACAGTATTTCCGTCGCATAGCCTTTCTGCACGGCGTTTACGATATTTTCAATCTCCGTTTCTTTTTGCTTTAATTGCTCCTGCAATTTGGGTAGCAACGTGCTTTCCGTATATTGCAGTTCAAATAACTTCTCCGAGAGCTTTTCAATTACGCCGTCGCCACGGAGAAATTCCATTGTCTTGTGGACGATAAAATCTTCTAATTTAGTCTTACTGACAGGCTTTTTATCGCATTTATGCTTTTTCTGCCTTACGCAAGCATAGTACCGATAGACGACGCCTTTGGTTCCGCTCGTTCCTGCCTGTGCAACCATCATTGCGCCGCAATGCCCACAAAAGAGTTTGGTCG
>JBJFHD010000103.1:0-2220 GCA_051893335.1 Erysipelotrichaceae bacterium
CGAATACATCACCTTTGAAAAAATCGAAAAGTGCTACAAGATTTATAAGATAGCTCTGGAGAGATTGTGTTGTTAATACGGGTAATTACACAGTAACATAAAAATTATGAAGAGGCGTGACGAAAATTTTCGTCACGCTATTTCTTACTGAAGCAGATTGAACGTTTACCCCTTGCAACAAATGGTTGCGGAGCAAACTTGTTTCAGGCTCTTGACTTTGATTTATAGGCTATAATATAATCAGCTCAAAGGAGCATATTATGACTTTCGGAGAAAAATTAGCTATAGCGAGAAAAGAGAAAAATCTTTCGCAGGAAGATTTAGCGCAAAAGCTTTACGTTACAAGACAGGCAATTTCACGTTGGGAAAACAACACGGCACAGCCCTCGCTGGAAATGCTGTCAGCCCTTTGCCGTGAGCTCGGCAATACGCCCAACGACCTTATTGAAACAGAGGGTGAAAACCCTCCCCGTTTTTATAAATCGCTTTCGTTCAAGGAAAAATATTGCCTTAATTTAGAGTGGCAGGGCGAGCATAAGCTGCTACTGTTTTTAAGGTGGCTTAGCAGTTTGGTATTCCTATTCGGCTTCGGGGCTACCCTCTTTTTCATTATTTCTAATCCCTATCAAAACTATTCCCCTGCCCTGTTCGCCTCTTGCCTGTCTGGAGCAATACTACTTTTTTTGGTAGGCATATTTTTATTCGTGTTAAATCTTATAAACAGTTCCATAAAATTCAACGCCTGGCTGTTGCAGAAAAAATGCATCATACGCAAACGTAAATAGGTCATCGTCAATTAATTTTTTTGATTTTATTGACAAAAGATAAAATCCGTCATATACTTTCACTGTACAAGTTACATAGCTCATATATAAAAATGCTACGGCAAATGCATTTTTATCGAGAAATAATGTGCTCTGAATTATTTCTCATTGAGGCATACCCAGCCGCCAAAATACAAAAACGTATGCGAACGTTGTACAAAGGATTTAAAATGAAAGAGCGATTTAAGCAACTTAAAAGCTTTAACTGGCGATTGTTTGCGGCTTTATGTGCATTGGCACTTGTTCCTGCAATCTATCAAACGGTTAAAACTTTTATTATCTCCTCCAATAATCAAAGCTCCGTATTTGATATTATCGGTCAGATGGAGTGGTTCGATTTAATTAACGAAACACTGCAAGCCTTTTTAATCATTCCGCTGTATTCGATACTCAATAAAATACTCAATAATGACAGAGATAATTTCAGTAAGTACTCGTTTAAAGTTGGGTTAATTGCTTTTGCAATTTATACACTCTTTTCAATCGGTGTTCTTATCTACGGCGTAGTACTTCTGAAGGCTATGAATCCGGATGAAATAGATATTGCTACGGCAAATACCTATCTGCAACTTGAAACGGTTGCCTTCATGGTAGGAATAATCGTAAGCTTTGTAAACGTAGTTTTCGTTGTCCTGGGAAAGGATAAAAACGTCTATATCTTCCTGGCAATAAGAACCGCCTTTGCTGTTATAGCCGACTTTTTATTAATACCTAATCTCGGCATCTACGGAATTGCAATATCGAATATTATCGTAAATACGATACTTGCAGTTTCCAGCTTTGTATTACTGTATGTACAAAAACATATTACGTTCTGTTGGTTTGCTAAAACAGATTTGCCCATTCTTAAAGACTGGTGTAAGATAGGCGTATTCTCGGGGACACAACAATTTATCGACAATTTCATATATGCCATAATGATATGCAAAATGGTCAATATGGTTGCAGAACAGGGTAATTATTGGATAGCAAATAACTTCATTTGGGGTTGGTTGCTGATTCCCGTGTCTGCCTTATCCGAAGTTATCAGAAGAGATTGCAAAGACGGTTATTTTAAGTTAAATCAATTTAACTATTACTTTATCACCGCATGCGTAGTTGCCCTTTGGGCTGTTACTATCCCCTTGTGGAAACCGTTCTATCAATATGCCGAAAACCTTCCTAACGCAACCGAGATTTTCTTAATCACGATTAAACTTGCCCCGTTCTATATTGCGTATGCAGGTTGTGCAATTATCGACAATATCTTTATCGGTTTAGGTAAAACCATATACAATACCATCAATTCGATAATCATCAATTTTGTGTACTACGGTATCTTCTTCATATTGTATCTGACTAATGCAATAACCTTTACAATGGACATAATTATTTTAATGTTCGGGTTTGGTATGGT
>JBJFHD010000104.1:0-2195 GCA_051893335.1 Erysipelotrichaceae bacterium
ATCCTATGGTTGGTGCTACTGTTGCTTGTGCGGTTGCGGTTGAAGAGGCTATGAAAGCGTAATCAAATGGCTTAAATACGTCGTTTGACGGTTAAAATTGCTCCTCTTGATTTTGTGTCAAGGGGAGCTTTTTGTTATATATTGGGTATTATTCTGCCCACCGCCCACCGTTTGCCCACCAAAATTTTAGTTGTGGGCAAGATTTAGGGGATTTGGTGGGCAGTCTTGAGGGCAAAAATTAAGGATAGCAGAGCTTTGTGGCTTTACTATCCTTTAATTTATAGTTAAATTATAATCCAGATGTATCAGTAGGTGGTACATAATTGGAATCGGAAAAAGTTAAACCAAAACTAATGTTATAATTAATTCTTCCCAAAACCAAACTTATATCTGTATCATCTACTGTCCATTTTGTTATATATCCTATATAACCAAGTTCTAAAGCCTGACTGTCACTGTCACAATATTCATATAAACTACTTAATGGCTTTTTTTCATCTTGTATTGGTGAGCCATATTTTTGAGATACAGCTTCTTTTATTTTTTTATAATATGAAATGGCTAACGTACTACTATTGCTTGTGGCTTCGTTTAAAAGATAATTAACTTGATATAATCCATATTCATCATCAAATTGATATGCTAAAGCAGCGCTTATCCCTGATATTTCAGTAGAATATACTAACATATCATCATCTTCCTCAATTAGTTCATCAGTTTCAACATACTTTATAATCTCTTTGCTATCTTCCCAACATACATCTCTAACAATTGTTTTTCTATTTGGGTCAACAAGTGTTTCAACTGTTGTTTCGGTAGTTTCGCTTATTGTTGGTGTTGTAGTTGTTTGGGGCGTTGTAGTTATTGTTGTAGTTTCAGCAGTTGTAGTAGTTGTAGTAGTTTGCACTTCAGAAATAGTCTCTGTGATTTGATTATTATTTGTACTATTTACATTACATCCTGACAAAACACAGCATGATACAAGAATTGATAAATATGTAAGTAACTTTTTCATATAATTACCCCCCCGTAAATATTTTCTACATTATACAACAAAAAAGGGTGTTTGTCAATATTATTTTATTTAGTATTCCAAAATTTTGCACATTCCGAACCGTGTTAAAAATTTAACAATCAATACAAATCCCAATGTTTTCCTATGAAAAACGCACATTCCATCAAAACATCATCTACCAAAAATCTCCACCTAAAACCCAAACATTCCCTTGTTTTTCCTACGATTTCTCCGAACAAGCATTAATTCCTATTAATTTAATATGAAATAGTAACTAAAAATCACTTCCAAAACATCAAAAAACGGCTTAAAACCTTGATTTTCCTTACATTTTCGATTGCATTAACCGAAGAGCCTTGAAAAACCTTAATTTATAGCCGTTTTTATGCTTTTATTTGCCAATAATCTCAATATATCCCTTGATTTTCTAAGGCTTTCTATGTGTTTGCCTGTCTTAATTCCCGATACTGTCTCCGAATAGCCTAAAATATCAACTATTTACTGGCTTTTTCTTCATTTTGAACGATGACAATATATTTCTTTAGGGTGTTTCTGCTGATATTATACTTTTTCATTAGGTCAATTTGCTTTATACTCCTATCGTTTATATATTGCTTTATATCCGCTTTGAGATCGTCGGTCAGTTTGTCAGCCGTTCCCTGTTTACGTCCGCTTTTCTTTGAACTGGCTTTGATTCCGTCCGTAACACGCTTTATAAATATTAGCCGTTCCTGCTCTACACGGTCAAGCTCCACTATAAGCAGCAGCTTAACGGTACTGTCAAGGGCTGTTCTGGCTACAATGTTTTGTTGCTCCGCTACATTCAGCAAATTTTTTATATATGGTGTGCTTACAGTCGGATTATCAATAAATATCAAGTCTATCCCCTTTTGCAGCAGCTCATTATATTTTTTGTAGCCGTTTTCCGTTTCTCTGGTAAAGCGTGAAATATCCTTGAATACAACTGTATCACCACTTTGCAGAAGTCTTTCCAGCTTGCTCCATTCCTTGCGGTTGTCAAAGGACTTTCCGCTTTCATCTTCTTTGGCTATATAGATATACTCTATGCCGTTATCCCTTGCATATTTTTCTATGCTGTTTTCCTGCCGTGCGTAATGTTGCATCTGCCTTTCTTCTTTGGTGCTTATCCTCATATATGCAAAATAATTATTCATGGCTT
>JBJFHD010000105.1:0-9621 GCA_051893335.1 Erysipelotrichaceae bacterium
GCCAACAGAGATTTTGGCTATTGAGACAGGCTCTGATGTTAGCGGCGTTACTGCTACCGCGTCGGACGTAAGAAGTGGAAAAAAATTTGTTAATAGTAGCGGTACCGTTGTCACTGGTACTGTAACAGCAAGAACTTCTAGCAGCGTTACAACTTCTAATAATACAGTTAGTATTCCTGCAGGTATTTATGACTCTGCGGTTTCAAAGACTGTTGGTACTGCGAAGGCTGCGGCGACTTATACGCCTGGAACGTCTAACCAGACAATTGCATCTGGACAATACCTAACTGGTACACAGACTATTAAGGGTGATGCGAATCTGGTGGCGAGTAATATTAAGAGTGGAATTAGTATTTTTGGGGTGACGGGAACATGTGCTCCAAAAATTATTAGTTTTTATGATTTCACACCTACGTTGTCTAGCACTGGGATTGTTATTAATACGAGTGAAATTGCGTCAGACATTAACATAATATATGGTCTTGCAGGAACAATTGAAGTCCAAGATACGACTGGTGACAACTTTGACTGGCCAGTGTTTACAACTGATGATGGATATATAAGAGTTGATGGTCGTTCATGCAGTTATACGTTTGATGGTACTAATATATATATAACACTAAACAGTGCTGTGCTTATGGGTCTTTCTTTTATTGTCGGAGGTGGTACGATAGGTACTTTAATATATGAATAAAAACATTATTCAATTAAGTTAATTATAAGTATAATTTTATAAAAACATTGAAAAATAATTTACAATTTAAACAACGAACGGAGGCGATCAAATGAGACAACTCCAATGTCTTTTATATAATAATAATTGTTATAAAAATGGGTCTTATATGACTCCTACTCATATTGTAGTGCACTCTACTGGTGCGAATAATCCAAATATTGCGCGTTATGTTCAGCCGCATAGCACACAAACTACTGGCATGGCTGAATACAAACCAATTTCAAAAACCTATACTAAAGATCAGATGATTACTTTACTTGGTAAAAATCAATACAATAATGATTGGAATAGAAGCGGACTGAGTGTATGCGTTAATGCTTTTATAGGAAAGCTTGCAGATGGTAGTATTGCGATTGTTCAAACGCTTCCTTGGAAGATGCGTCCTTGGGGATGCGGCAGCGGCAGTAAGGGGTCGTATAATAATTGCGCAATCCAGTTTGAAATTTGTGAAGATGCGCATAGTTCTGAGTCGTATTGCAAAGCTACATATAAAGAGGCCTCAGAATTATGCGCCATGCTGTGCAAGGAATTTAACATTCCAGTTGAAAATATTGTATCTCACCATGAGGCTGGTCTTAGCGGTTATGGAAGTGATCATGTAGATCCTGACAATTGGTGGCCAAAATTTGGACTGAGTATGGATGGATTTAGAAATACAGTTAGGGGCCTTCTTGGACAATCCTCTGTACCAAAACCAACTACCCCTACAACATCTTCTACTTTTGCGGTCGGAGATGAAGTAAAACTCTCATCTGGTGCTAAGTATACAAATGGTAATGCAATTCCCACTTGGGTCATCAATAGTAAGCTTTATGTTAGAGAACTGCGCGGCGATAGCGTGGTTTTTTCTACGTTAAAGATTGGTGCAATTACAGGCGTTGCGGATAAGAAATATTTCACAAAGGCTGGCGCGACCTCTTCTTATCTAGTTAAGGTCACAGCAGACGCATTAAATATTAGAAGTGGTCCAGACACTAGCTATTCTAAAGTTGGCTGTATTACAGATAAAGGCACTTATACTATAGTAGAGGAAAAAAATAACTGGGGCAAGTTATTATCAGGCAAAGGGTGGATATCCCTTGCATATACAAAAAAAGTTTAATGGCGCAATCTGCCTAGCTTTTACATGGAGTAGTTTAAGATTGTAAGGCTCGGTAAGATTTAATTCTTATCGGGCCTTATTTTTTGTGAGGTGGATATGGTGCTAAGTAATATATTGTTCAATTTAAGGATTAAATGGATTAAGAGACAAGGCGAGAGGTATAAAAGAGAGAAAAAAATTAGAGACGCTTACGCTGAGTATTGGCCAGATAAGAGCAAGAAAAAAACGTCTAATGTTATGTTGGTTATAATTGTTATTGCGATTGTTGGATATGCGATTGCCGATTATGTATTGCAATATAAGTTTGGTATTGAAATTAGCCCTACATTGACAACTTGTTGGTTTTCATTTTGGGGTGTTGAACTTGTTGCCCTCGCTGGCATTAAAGTTAGTAAAGTTGTAAAAGAACCATACAGTTATGAATATAACTCTTCTACTGAGACATCTCAGGATGAAGATGCTGTTGGATAAAGGGGCCCGTGTTTTGGGCCTCTTTTTATATTTCTGAATAAATGGAGATAGGGCTTGTAAGTTTTCATAAGCTTATAACTTTAATCTCTTGTTTTTATTGAATAAAGGATGTTGGTTTATGAAAGTTTATGAATATTTCGAGAGGAGATGACGACTGGTATGTTAGAAGATAAAAATTGGTGTGTATATATTCATATTAGTCCAAGCAATAAAGCTTATATTGGAATTACTTCTAATACTCCAGAAGGTAGATGGCAAAATGGTCTTGGATATTTAAAAAAAACAAAATACGGAGAATATAAACAGCCAGCAATTGCAAGAGCAATAATAAAATACGGATGGGATAATTTCGAACATATTATTTGGGCGAATCAATTAACTAAAGAGCAAGCATGTCAATGCGAAAGACTTTTAATTTTATTGTTTAATACTAGAGATAAAAATTATGGGTATAACATTCGTGAAGGCGGCAACAATGGTGGACAAGGAAGAGTAGTTTCTGAGATGACTAGATATCGATTAAGCATTTCGCATAAGGGGAAGGAAAGCCCAAATAAAAACAAAAGGTTTTCAGATGAACATAGACAAAAATTAAAAGAGGCTTTTTTAAATAGTCCTAATCGTAATGATGAATGGCGTAGGAAAATAAGCCAAAGCAAAAAGGGTAAAAAAATGCCGCAAGAAATTGTACAACGTATGAGCGAGAGTCGAATGGGACATGCTGTATCTGAAGAAACAAGAAAAAAAATTAGCCAAGCTAATACGGGAAGGATAATTAGTGGCGAATGGGCAAATAAAATCGGAGCAGCACACAGAAAGGGTGCAATTGTTTGTATTGAAACTGGAGTTATTTATGATTGTGCTTACACTATTGAAACTCAACTTGGAATAAAAAATGTTAGAAGAGCTTGCGATCCAAATAGCGGAAGGCATACTGCAGGTGGATATCATTGGCGTTATGCTACAGAGGAGGAAATTCAGAATGATAAGTGTGTTAGCATTTGATCAAAGTACGAAGATTTCTGCATATTCCTGGTGGGTTAATGGAGAATATGTTGAGTGTGGTGTTATAGATTTACATAAAATGAAAGACACGTCAGAACGTGTTCGTGCGATGGGAGTTGAGCTATGCAATACGATTGAGAAATATAATCCCAATAAAGTCGTAATCGAAGAAGTAGCTCAGCAAAGCAATCCGATGACCCTCAAGCTGCTCGCACGAATTCAAGGGGTCATTATAGGTTTTTGCGCTGCTCATAATATCGATACTTATATTGTTGAACCAAGTAAGTGGCGTTCAACATTGCATTTCCACCAAGGGGCCGGAATTAAAAGAGAAGAACTAAAGGCACAAGCAATTAAGTACGTAAAGGATATTTATGGCTTTGAGGCTTCAGAAGATGAGTGCGAATCCATTTGTATCAATGAAGCGGCTCACAAGATATTTGGGTTTAAAGATGATGATATTTGGGATTAATAAATAAATATAGGAGTTGATTTATATGGCTTCGAGTGTTAGTGGAGAGTTCGAAAAAATAATGGCGGAAGCCATGAAAGAAATTGACAAGAAGATGGAAAAAGCATTTCAAAATACAATGAAGCGCATGGAACAAGAACTTACACAAGTGATGGAAAAAGCGACTGTTCAAAACTATTATAAAGGATATTTTCCTCATGTGTATAAGAGAACTGACCAGTTAAACAAGGCAATTAGTTTAGAGGTTGAAGATGATAGCTATGGTAACTCGTTTTCGTTTCAGGTTATTCCTATTTATGATGAAAGTGATATGAACCATAGTGAATATGATATTATTGCAACTTATAAACATAAAAAAAATAAAAAGTACACAGGGAAAGTTAGTACATATACATGCCATGTAAAATTAAAAAATAAGCCGAATGAAGAAGAAATAATGGAAACTACTTTGGGGTCAGGTTGGCACCCAAGGGTTGGAACGGTGAGAACAATTGCTCCAATTTGGGAAGCAGATGATAACGGAGAAGATGATGGTTATTTATTTGAGCAGCTAGAAGATTACATACAAAAAAATACAAAAAGAATTTTTAATGAAGAATATGACAAGCTATAAAAGGATGGTGAATATTTATGGCAAAGCGTGGCAACATTCGTGTTGAAATTGAACGTACACAAGGCAAAAACGACCAATTTCAAAAGATTGTTAACGAAACTGAAGAGTTTTATAAAAAAGTAGAAAATAATCCACTTGAAATTTCTGTCGGTGACGTTAAACATGTTGTTATTGGATTACAGGAAATACAACGAGAAATTAATAAAATAAAAACTGACGCTAATAGCAATAATGGAATGCTTGATTTTGCAAAAAACCTTGAAACAGTTGTTAATAGAGCTCAAGGTGAATTTGGTGAAATTGGCATTATGTTTAAAAGTGTCAATGATAATACGAGAAAGTTTGCTACTGGTCTAGAAGATATAATGCGTTATCTTGGAGATAGCAATTTTGGAGTAAAATTTGTTGATGTCACCGGCCGATTTAAAGAACTACAAGAAAGGGCAAAAAGTTTATATGATACTTTAAAAACTATTGGGGAAGATACGTTTGATGGTAGAGAATTTTCATTGTATAATGGGAATTTTGATAAAAACGATTTAATTGACAGAATTGAATTATTAAGAGAATTAAAATCTGTTCAAGAAGAAATGCTTGATTTCGATCCAGATTTAAGAGGACGAGATTTTATTAGTAAAACAAGCTCTGGTGGCATACAAAGTTTCATTGATAATGCTACAAAATCACTTGAGTTATTAAGGAAATCTGGGCTTGAAACTACGAAAGAGCTTGATAATTTAAGAGAAAAATTTATTGATAACGTACATGATTACTCCTGGGATAATGATTCTTTTAAAGCAGTTAAAGAGAATATAGATGATAAAGAATTTTATGAAAGCTCATTACAGAATTTAAGGGATTATATAAATAAAAGAGAAGATCTTTTAAAAAGCTTAGATACCGGCTATGAGCGCAATTTATTCACTGATGATGAAATTGAAAGTATGCGGAGCACTTTATCCGACAGCTTGAGTGATGCAAAGAGTCAATTAAAAGAATTAGAGCAACTTAAAAATATAGGTAAAAATATTAATTTTACTGAAGTTGTGAACACTCTTAAAGAAATTAAAGATGTCATTAATGAAATCAAAGACGCATTTGAGCCGTTAATTACTGCATTAAATACTGAAGGTACTGCTTTTGCTAATATGGCTAAAGAAGGTTCGGCTTCATTAGATACTTTATTTGATAAACTAAAAGAGCTTGAAGGCTTAATAGATAGCATTAATAAAAAAGATTTTAATTTAAATGTTGTGCAGCAATTTAGTCAAAAAGCTACTCAGCAACTTACAAGCGCTAACAAATTAGATTTAAATAAGAAAAAAGCATATGAGCTTCTTGAGATATATAAGCAATTGTATGATTCTATAGAGAAATTTAAGGGGCAAAATAATTTAGCTGCAACTATGGTTAGTAGTGCGGCTGGCAATGCTTTTGGTGGAGATATTATTGACGTAATGAAGGAGCTTGCCGGAAATGATTACGGCACTTTAAAGTCAAGAATAGATAATATGATTCCACAAAATGCTACAGCCATACAAGCAAAAATCCAAGAAATTATAAATTATTATACATCATGGGCAAAGCAATTAAATGAGTTGAGCTCTAAGGCTGTAAAAATTCCATCTTTTAAAAAAGTTGATGAACTTACAAATAAAATTGCACGTGCGGAAAGTGGAATGATTGATCCGTTGCCTATAAGTTCTAACAAAATAGACGGTAAAGTAGCTACAGACGGTATTGAAAGTGTTATGACTGAAATTAAAGGATTGCGTAATCAGGCTGAAGAAGAGTTAAAAGCTATTCGTAATCAAATTGAGTCTACTTTTGATTTAAGTACTGTCGATATGAAGCGTGATGCTTTTGGTGCAATTTTAGATAGTGTCTATCGTCAATTTGTTAATTTACAAACAAAGATTAAATCTCTCGATTTTGGTATTGAAGTACCTACTGGTAATATAGAAAAAGTCGTTCAGGTCATAAATGAAGAAGGAAAATCTGCAGAAGGTGCAACACCAAAGAAGAATGCTTTTACTGAAGCGAATAAAAAAGTTGCTGCTAGTATGGAGAATACTGGTGAAGCTGGTAGCGTAGCAGTTGAAGGCATTAAAGCAGAAGAAACCGCTGTTGAATCTATGGCTAGAACGATGGATAAATCTGCTAACAAAATTGTAGCTAGTCAAGAAGAAATTGAAAATAAATATAAAACTGCTTTTGGTGGTAATGGAAAGGTTAATAAAAATCTTGCAGACAAATTCAATAAAGAATTATTAACTGCTGGCATCGACGTTTCTAGTATTAGTGCGGCGTTTAATGAAAAGTCTGAAACTGTCGGTAAAGGCGATGATAAGCAGGTTATTACATATGATACTATAAAGCTTATTGCTAAAGGCACTGATGCTCTTGGCAAAGCTACGACAGTAACAAGAGAGTATGAAGTTGCTACCGGTGCACTTATCAAGCAAATAGGCGCTTTTAAGGACGTTAAAGATACTTTTGATGTTAAACAAGAAATTGAAACTGCAAATAGCAAAGTCGCAGAGCTTGAAAAGCGCATGGGCTCATTCAAGATTGATTTGGATGATGTTAAGAATGCTGCTAAAAATATCACCGATCAAGCAAGTCTTGATGTTTTTGAAAATGCATTAGATGGAGCGAATCAAAAATTTAAAGAATTGAAAGCTACTCTCAAGAGCACTCATAGTCTTGATCCTGTTACCAATGCAGAAAGTATGATGACCAACCTTAATACTACTGTTGAGAAACTTGAAACTAATATTAAAAAGTTCTCTAATGTAGAGGGTTTTTCCGATCTTGGCACTTCATTAACTACTATAAGAACAAAGTTACAAGAATATAATGACGAGACGGATGGAATGAAAAGGGCGTCAATTGTTCAGTCTGTCAATAAAGAAATTGCAAAATTTAATACTAATCTAGATCTTGTAAAAGCAAAATACACTGAAGAAAATCGTGTGCTTAGAGAACAAGAAAAAGAATATAACAGTTTAATTAGTTTACAAAAACAATTATATGCAGATAAGGTTAAATTAGAAAAGGCTGAATATGGCTCTGCTAATGCACAAATTTTAGAAGGCAGAGTACAGGCCAGACAAGAAGAGTATGATAAAACGCTTCAAGCAATTCAAGGAACAGAAAATTATAATGCGGTGAAGGAAAAAGAAAAGCAATTAAATGAAGAATTGTCCGCTGTAATTGTTGAGCGCAGACGCAAAGAAGAAGAACTTGCTTGGACTCAGAAAGAGAACGCAGAAAATGCCCTCAAAGATCAAGAAATAGAGGCTGCATATAAGGAAAGAGCTAACGCAATTAAGGCAGAAATAGCTGCTGAAAAAGAGTTAGTTGCTGCTAGAAAAGAATCTGAAACCTTTTATAATCAAGAAGAAAGGACTCGCAAAGCGCAAGAAGATGCTGCGTGGGCTGAGTATAGATCAGAACAAGAAGCTGCCGCCGAAAAAGAAAGACAAATAAATTTAGCATTTAGTCAAAAAGCCGCCCAAGAAGCTGCTGAGGCTGAAAAAGAATTAGCTCAGGCTAGAAAAGAAGCTAATGAATATTTTTCTACGCTTGAGGCTCAAGAAAAAAAAGAAGCAGACATTCAAAAACAAAAAGAGCTTAATGCGCTTTATAGAGAGCGTCAAACTATCATAACAGCCATTATAAAATATAATAATAAAGCTAATACTCTTAAAACTGACAAGGCTATTCAAAGAGCAAAAGATCAAAAGGCACTTGATGAAAAAAGACTTGCGAACATTGATGAAGAGATTAATAAATATGGTGAACTAATCAATCTACAAAAACTGGATCAACAAAACGAAAGATTAGCTAGAGGTTTGTATGATAGTAATAAAACGAATGCGTTCAATAGAGAGCAAAAGCAAGATATCGAAGAAGTTAATCGTCTATTGTTGCGTAGAGAAGAAATTCATAATAATATCTTAAATCTTCAAAATCAATTAAATGCTGCTACTGGGAATAAAGAGCGTACAGCAATTCAGGAAGAACTTGATGGTCAGAATGCAATTTATAATGTATTAAAGAAAAAACTTGCTGCATATAAAGACTCTGCTCTTCAACGTAAAGTAGCTGATCAAGATAGCAAATTCTTAGAACAAGAGCTTCAAAGAAAATCTCAAAAGAAAATAAAGGCCGCTGCTGAAGCTGATAAAGCAGATATTAAGGATCAAGAACAAGACTATAAAGATGTTTTATCTTTGGTTGAGCAGCTATACGATGCTCAGATTGCATTGCATAAAATCAATACAGATACAACCGGACAAGTTCATGCAGAAGAAAGATTAGAAGAAATCAAGCAAGTAAAAGAATTATCTATGCTTTTGAAAGATGTTTATGGCATTAATGTCAAGGATTTGAGCGGAAGTTTAGATAAAAATACTGTGTTAATTCAAACACAAAAAAATAAGTTGCTTGAAAAAGAGCGTCAATATAGGCAAGAAATTGTTAGATTGACTGCTCAGGCATTAGATAAAGAAGCTACTGCAAATAAAAAAATTCAAGTAAGAGCTAAAGCTAAAGAAGATACAGCCAATAAGAATTATGGTAAAGTGCAGTTTAATCGTGAGGATAAGTTCTTTGAAAATGTTATGAAGCCAACTATTAGAAGTTTGGGCGAAGAAAATATTAGCCAACAGCTAAATAGTTTGGTTCAACAGTATACTGCGGCTTATAAAAGGATTGCTGCAATTAGGCAACAGTTTGCTAATGATCCAGATGCTGCTAATAATATAGGTCTTAAGAATGAGTTCCAGGATACTGCGTTACGTGCCGAAACTTTGCGCAAAAAAATTCAAGAAATATTCGGCGAAGCCCAAAAGTTTGATCAGGTTCCTAAAATCGGAGACGTAATGAAGCTTGAAAATTTTGATTCAGGCGATATTAAATCTTCTTTGATTGCTTATGCAAATGTAGTTACTGATGGAAAAATACAAATCCAAGGGTTTAATACTGCTGGTACTGAGATGTATGGTGTCATTAATCAAGGTAATGGTGCAATAGATCAAGTAACATTTGCCCTTCGTGATGGAACTGACCAGTTATATGCATATCGGACAGCTACAGATCAGGTTACTAATGAATGGGAAAACTTTAAAACGCAACTGGTTGATGGTGCTAAACGTATTGTTGGTATGTATATTGGCGTTCAGGAGTTTATGCAAGCGTTTAGAACTGGATTCAAT
>JBJFHD010000106.1:0-9581 GCA_051893335.1 Erysipelotrichaceae bacterium
TTTCATTATAATCCGAATTCAGTTGATGCAAACTGTTATCAAAAACCAAGGTAACCTCAGCCATATTAACACCTTTTTTATCAACGCTGCCGGAAAAGACAACATCGCTCATACTGCTGCCACGCATATTTTTGGCTGACTGTTCCCCCAGTACCCATTTAATCGCATCAATGATATTGCTCTTACCGCAACCGTTAGGTCCGACAATGCCGGTATATTCACTGTCAAATTCAATAACGGTCTTAGTCGCAAACGATTTAAAACCGTTTAATATAATCTTCTTTAAAAACATATTACCTCATTCCAATTATTTATTATACTAAAAAACGCCGGCAAAATAAACCTATAATCAATTATTGTGTTTTTTAATCGTTTCTTAATAACTCATTATTTGTTATACGTTTACAAAATATGCAGAAATTATTATAATTTAAGGGCATAAAAAAGGAAGGAATTAAATATGTTTGAAAATAGATTTGACAATTTTTTTCAGGAAAGTCATCAGCTTGATTACAAACCTGAAACAATGTATCAAATGTTAGCGAATGTGGCTTTAAGCCATCCTAATGACATTGCCTATGAATTTCAGGGCAAAAAGACAACTTTCAGTGAATTTATCAATAAGATTGAAACAACCGCAAAAGCTTTATATGCGATTGGTATCAGAGAAAATGATGCCGTAACTATTTGTATGCCAAATACTCCACAGGCTATCGATACTTTCTATGCCTTAAATCGAATTGGAGCAATTGCCAACATGATTCACCCATTAAGCGCTCAATCGGAAATTACTTTCTATTTGAACTGTTCTAACTCAAAGGCTATCTTAACCTTAGATATGTTCTATGATAAGGTAGTGGCTGCCAGAAGTGAATGTACTAACCAGATCATCATTATTATGGCAAAAGTAATTGATGAATTACCAAACTATCTAAAACCGTTATACGCTTTAAAAGAAGGCAATAAATACAGAGACTTACCAAACCGTTCATATTCACTGCTATGGAACAAATTCATCGAAATGGGTCAAAGATATCCGTTGCCTTTACCTAAAAACGAATTTAAAATCGACAAATGCTCTGTCATCTTATATTCCGGCGGAACTACCGGAACAACTAAGGGCATTATGCTTTCCGATTTAAACTTCAATGCCTTGTCAATGCAGTCAAAAAAGGCAATGGGTTTAAAATTACAGCCGAAAGATTCCATCTTAGCCGCAATGCCGATTTTCCACGGTTTTGGTTTGGGAATTGGTATTCATACCTGCCTGACTAACGGCATTACCTGTTCCCTGATGCCTTCGTTTAATGTCAAAACTTATGGTCATACTTTGTTAAAGAGAAAGCCGAACTTTATTGCCGGTGTTCCGACCCTGTTTGAAGCTTTGCTAAGAACTGAGGGAATGGAAAAAGCCGATTTATCATTCTTAAAAGGAATGTATTCCGGTGGCGATAGCTTATCTATTGAATTAAAGAATAAGGTAGACACCTTCTTAAAAGAACATAATGCGAAAATCCAGATTTGTGAAGGCTACGGTACGACTGAATGTGTAACAGCCAGCTGTTTAACTCCGAAAGACAAATACAAACAGGGTTCAATCGGTTTACCTTACCCTGATACAACTTATGTCATTACCGAAGTCGGCACTATTAACCATTTACCGGCCAATCAGGAAGGTGAAATCTGTTTATCAGGACCAACAGTTATGTTAGGTTACTTAAACAACTCAGAAGAAACCGCCAATACCTTGAAAGTTCACCAAGATGGAAAAATCTACCTTCATACCGGTGATTTAGGCTATATGGATGAAGAAGGATATGTCTATTTCAAGCAAAGAATTAAACGAATGATTATCACAAGCGGCTATAATGTCTACCCTTCTCAAATTGAAAATATCATCGACGCTCATCCGAAAGTTCTTTACAGCTGTGTTATCGGTGTTAAAGATTCATATCGGATGCAGAAAGTTAAGGCCTTTGTAGTCTTGAAACCGAATGTAATTGCCGATGATACCATCAAGCAGGAAATCTTACAATACTGCAGTAAGCATATCGCCAAATATGCAATGCCAAGAGAAATCGAATTCAGAGATGACTTGCCAAAAACTTTAGTCGGTAAGGTAGCATATCGAGTTCTGGAACAGGAAGAAGAAGCCAAACTTCAAAATGAGCAGTAAAAATTAAAAATGCAAGCATAACTTGCATTTTTATATTGTCACTTTTATGGTAAAGGTCATATTATCAGGATTTTGCGAAGCCTGTACTTTACCTTTATGTTTTGTCACAATGGCTTTTACTATCGAAAGACCGATACCATGACCGCCTTTACCGCTGTTGTGAGACTTTTCATCCTTATAAAATCTTTCAAAAATCATATCGATATTCTCAATCGGTTTATCAATTTGATTGGTAATGGTAAAGACCATATTATTATTGAGCTTAGTTAATCTGACAATAATATCGCAGCCTTCTTTACCATATTTCAGGGCATTTTCAATCAGTAAGGAGAACATTTTCTCCAAATACGCCTCACTACCATTAATGAAGACCTCATCCAACTGATCAATAATGATATTTTTGTTATTGGATACTTCCAAAGCCACAAAATTGGCAACAGTTTTATTTAAAATTGGGGCAACTGAAGTTTTGGCAATCGCCATATCATCATTTATTTCGTCTAGCTTGCTTAAAAATACCAGATCATTGGTCAGCTTGGTTAATTTGCTGATCTGATTATCAATATCCTGTAACCAGCTGTTATCCGGGTTATCTAAGGCCAGCACATCTTTATCCGCCTGAATAATGGCTAAAGGTGTTTTGATTTCGTGAGAAGCATCGGTAACAAACTGTTTTTGCTTATCATAACTGTCGATAACCGGTTTTAAGACGGTATTGGAAAACAGACAAATCACAAAAAAGAACACTACGTATCCGACTAAAGAAATAGCGATACTGGTATAAAGAAAATCACGATAGGCAACCAGTTCTTTATTACAGTCCAAGAAAGTAATCCGGATGTAATTACCTTCATCATTAACCAGATAACGATAGTCGTTGATAAAACCGGTTTTATATTCGCTGTAAAGGGCTAACAGGGAGTATTCCACCGCCGTATCGCTGTCTATCAGTTTGATTTTAGTAGTATCGACTTGAACAAAAATCGTCCCATCCGTCAAAACCGAAAAATAACGGGTCTGAAAAGGGGCTTCCCCATAAATATGCTTATCGATACTTTCCGGAAATTTTCCTTTATTGGCAGAAATCAACTGAATTGTCGAATCGGCCTCATCAACTAAGTTATTATAATTAATTGCATTCATCGTAAAGATGATTACAGTTAGCAGCACAAAAAGCGAAACCATGGCGATCATTATAAACTTAACTCTAATCTTTCTGATCATCCTCTACCTCCAGATAGTAACCGGCATTACGGTTCGACTTGATAACCAGATTACTCTTCAATTTGGTTAATTTTTTGCGTAAATATGATATATAAACCCAAACAATCGAAATATCTGCATCACTGTCCAATCCCCAAATGCGGTCCATTAAACGATCGGAAGAAATCAGTTTTCCATAGGATAACATAAACATTTCCATCATCTGATACTCTTTATTGGCAAGGGTAATAGTGTCATAAGGAGTGCTTAACTGGAAATTAGTCCGATCTAAAACGGTATTGCCTAAGGAAACTTTGCTGTCAATGCTGTTGGTTCCTCTGGTAATACTGCGTAATCTGGCCAGTAACTCTTTAGCTGAAAAAGGTTTAGTTAAATAATCATTAGCGCCCAAATCCAGTGCTTCAACTTTTTTATCAATATCACTTAACGCCGTAAGCATAATAATTGCTGCATCACAGCCTTTTTCTCTTACCTCTTTGACAACCGTAATGCCATCCAAACCGTTTAACATAATATCGATAATAGCGATATCATAATTATCCGACAACAAATAATAAATGGCATCATCACCGTTATCTACGCTGTCAACCTCATAATTGTTGCTTTGTAAAATCTTAATAATAGCTCTTGCTAAAGAAATTTCATCTTCCGCCAATAAAATACGCATAATATATCACCTACTATATTTTACCGTTTTTAACTTAAATTAACATTAAAAAATTAAACACAGCCAAAACTGTGTTTAATAATCAATTATTATTTTCAAAAGAATAAATGCTCAGTTTGAAACGGAATTAATAGTTTCTGAAATAATACAGACAGATGGCTGCGGCAGCGGCCACATTTAAAGACTCAAAATTATCCATTTCAATCTTAACTGTTAGATCAGAAGCTTCTAAGGCTTGATTTGACAGGCCATTTCCTTCATTTCCTAACATAATAGCATATTTGTCAGGTTTAGTCGTTAAAGCTAAATTTACGGCATTTTTTAATCCTGTCGCAATTATCTGACAATTGTGTTCTCTCAAAAGAGCAATACTCTTATCTAAATCACAATAAACAACCGGGATATGAAACATTGCTCCCTGGGAAGCCTGAATTGTCTTTTCGTTATAGATGTCACAGCACCCCTTTGTCAGAATTATCCCGTCATAGCCGAAACTGTATGCTGTACGGATGATTGTGCCGAGGTTCCCCGGTATCTGGATATTTTCCAATACTACAAGCCGGTCAAATTTTTCGATTTTCATCTCTTGAATTTTGCAGATAGCCAAATATTCATTCAAAGAAGTATTGCTTTGCAGTTTACGCATCACATTTTCACTAACCGTAATTGTATTTACTTCATAAAGCGCTTCACTGCCCTCCAATACTATTAAAGTATCGATAAGATTTTTAGCAAATGCTTCTTGAATTAAATGCTTTTCTTCGATAATAAACTGCTGATATTTATGACGATACTTCGCTTGCTTTAAACTGGCAAATTGTTTAATTTTTTTGTTTTCTAATGATCTGATTACTTCCATATTTCTTCATAAAAGGATAATTCCGGCTAAAAACCGGAATTATTGTCTTACTTTAAAACTTCATGGCAACGCAAACATAAGCCGTCTTCATCGACTTCGGTTACCACGTTCCAACATCTCGGACAAATATGTCCTTCAATCTTTTCAACCTTGATATAGCCAGTCGGATACTCTTGGTATTGTTCTGAAACAACTTCAAAGTCTGAAGCAATTACCAGCTGAGCTAAATCGTGGTTGCTTAAACCGGTCAAACAATCAGCAAATTCAGCTTTAGGACAATAATAAATCTTGCACTCCAAAGCCTTTTTGATATAGCCTTCGTTTTTCGCAACTTCCAGAGCCTTTAAAACATCGCTTCTGACTAACAGGTACTGTTCCCATTTCTGTTTAACCTGTTGGCTGTCTTTGACTTCAATAGTTAATGGCATTGACTCTAACAAAATGCTTGGCTGTTGCGGTTTAAAGAATGAGTATACTTCTTCCATCGTATAAGATAAAATCGGAGCCCATAAACGGCATAAACTGTCAGTAACATAATGGAAGACAGTCTGGATTTGTCTTCTTCTTAATGAATCCTGTTTTTCGATATACAAAATATCTTTAGCATAATCCATATAGAAAGCACTTAAAGTATTGCTCATGAATGTGAATAAACAGTTATTAACCGCAATAAAGTTGTAGTTATTGTATTCTTTTAAAGTTGTTTCAATAACTTCATTTAATTTAACCAAAACATACTTGTCAACTGAAGCTAAATTCTCAACAGCCACGGCGTCTTTAGCAAAATCAAAATCCTCAGAATTGATATTGCCTAACAAGAAACGGAATGTATTTCTGATCTTACGGTATTGTTCAGCTGAAATCTTAAACAAGTCGTCAGAACACTTCAAATCGGCCTGGAAATCAACCGAAGCAACCCATAATCTTAAAATATCAGCTCCATATTTATCAATTACATCTAACGGATTGATGGTATTTCCTTCGGATTTACTCATTTTTCTACCCTTGCCGTCAACAACATAACCATGACTCAATACAGCTTTATAAGGAGACTGATTGTTAGTAGCAACTCCGACAATTAAGCTGGAATTGAACCAGCCACGGTACTGGTCTGAACCTTCAAGATATAAGTCGCAAGGATATGGATAGCCTCTTCTGACAAAGGTATTATGAGATGAACCGGAATCAAACCAAACATCCATAATATCCTTTTCTTTTGTAAAAGTACCGTTTGGTGAATGAGAGTTGGTATAACCTTCAGGTAATAAATCCTTGGCTTCTCTTTCAAACCAGACATTTGAACCGTATTGTTCAAATAAATCAGCGACGTGGTCAAATACTACCGGATCGATAATCGGAGTCTTGTCTTCACCATAGAAGATTGGAATTGGTACACCCCATACTCTCTGACGGGAAATACACCAGTCACCACGATCTTTAATCATATTGTAAATTCTGACTTTACCGAACTGGTTAACCCATTGCACACTGTCGATAGAATCAAGCAATTCTTTTCTGATTTTTTCAATTGACGCAAACCATTGAACGGTCGCTCTGAAAATAACCGGCTTCTTCATTCTTTCGTCATGAGGATAGCTGTGGACAATCCATTGATTAGCCAATAAATGACCGATTTCATCCAACCAGACTACAACATCCTTATTGGCATCAAAAACGAATTTTCCGGCCAGTCGCTCTGAAGCATCGGCAGTTAAGCAGCCTTTATCATCAACCGGACAATAAGCCGGCAAGCCGTATTTCTGACCGATGTAGAAGTCATCAGCACCATGACCCGGTGCGGTATGAACACAGCCGGTACCATCTTCATCGGTAACATGGTTACCTAAAATAACCAGCGATTCTCTTTCCGGATATAACGGATGACGGCAGGTAATATATTCTAATTGAGTACCCTGATAAGTTTTCAATACTTTATACTCAGTTAAATTGAATTTTTCCATTAAGGAATCAACCAGTTTATCTAAAACAATCAACTTACCCTTTGCAGTTTCAACAACCGCATAAGTAAAAGCCGGATTTAAACAAATTGCCAGATTGGCCGGGATAGTCCATGGAGTTGTGGTCCAGATAACAAACTTTTCATCACCGTCTAATACTCCCTTACCGTCTTTGACATCAAAGGAAACATAAATAGTCATATCCTTCTTGTCCTGATAATAGATTTCACTGTCAGCTACGGCTGATTCACGCTCCGGTGACCAGTAAATTGGTTTTAAGCCTTGGAAAATCAAACCTTTGCAAGCCATCTTGCCGAAAGTTCTGATTTGGTCAGCCTCAAAAGATTTATGTAAAGTAATATAAGGGTTATCATAATCGGCAACGGCACCTAATCTTTTTTCGGTTGCTTTCTGAATTTCAATCTGGCTTTCAGCATACTGCTGACACTTTTCTCTGAAATCAGCCACACTCATTTTTTTACGATCATAGCCCAGTTTAGCCATCGCATTTTCAATTGGTAAACCATGCGTATCCCAACCGGGATAGAATGGAGTATTATATCCCATCATATGTTTTGATTTAACGACAAAATCCTTTAAACATCTGTTCATCGCTGTTCCCATATGTAAATTACCGTTGGCATACGGCGGTCCATCATGCAGCATAAAATAAGGCTTATCTTTGTTTTGTTCACTCATCAAATCATACAGATGCATCTTTTCCCATTTTTCAAGAATTAAAGGTTCCTTTTTAGGCAGGTTTCCTCTCATCTCAAAATCAGTTTTCGGCATTAATAAGGTATCTTTATAGTCCATTTTGTTATCCCTTCCCTTTCAAATAAAAAACGTCCTGATAAAGGACGTAATAACGCGGTACCACCTTTTTTCACAATTACTTGTGCACTCAAATCCTTAACGCGGAATGACGTTGTTATTTACCTATCAATAACAAAGCTCCAAAGTGATATCTTCATAAAAATTCTGATTAGTTTTCAGCAACCACTAATTCTCTGCTTTCCCTAATTATGAAGCCTGTCTTTTTCTCAGCTAATCTTCTTTAAATAATTGCGGAACTTCAATCTGTTGATACTTCTCAAGCTGCTGTAATAAATTATTTACGGCATCAACAACTTCCTGTTTCGATTGACTTGCTTCTTTATTGTAAGCATCAATCTGATCCATATAAGTCTGAACTTCCAAAATGGCTTCCTGAATAATATTGTCGGCATTGTTTTTAGCGTCTTCAATCATTGAATTTGCTTCTTTCAAAGCCAATCTGGCAACATCATCAGCCTGTTTTTCACGCATTGACAACTCAGATACAAGCAGTTGATATCTTTTCTTTATCATGCTGAATTGGTTGTTAACAGTTTCAATCTGCTTTTGATACATCATAATCTTTTCGTTCAACTCTTGAATATGATATTCCAAACGGTCTATCTCATTATTAACTTGATAACAATCATATCCATTACTCACCAAGTTAAATCGACGTAGTTCGCTCATGGAAAACCTCCTATCTATATTTGTCAATACTTAGTATTATTCTACCACTTTTCGGGTTGTATTGTATATCATTTATTTTAAATCTTCCATATTTTTTTACGGAAATTATATCATTACAGCCGCAAATATGATCAATTTGGCAAATATTTCTAAAATTGACATTAACATTACCGGAATTAATCATCTCTTTTGCCAGTTGACGGCTCTTTCTAACAATTGAAGAAACAACCGTATCTAAACGCAAACTGGAAACATTTACCTTAAAATTATCATAATTAAAACTTTGCTCAACAAAATCAACCGGCTGAAAATCAACCTTTAGATTGGCAATTTTTTGAAAATTATTAATCAGCCAAAAAGAGATATCTTTTTTACAGTACAAATAAATCTGACTGTCCTGAACAAAGAAATCTCCCGTTTTAGCAATATCGATTCCCAAATTATATAAAGCACCCTTAACATCTCTGTTATCAATCTGACAGAAATTACGGTTAAACTTTGCTGCTAAACAGACAAGGTAGTCATCTTGTTTACAATCTTGACCAATTACCAGCATTTTTCTGATGGCCCCATTGTAGCCGCCATAAAAATCGTAAGGAACACGATCGGATAAAAATCTTCTAATTACTTCAATACTGTCAGGATTATAAAAATCAAACTCAATCGGATAATAGAATTTTTCATATCTGTCAATCCCTTGCTGCAACTGTTTTATCAGTAATTGATAACCCTGATAATGTTGTAATATCTCATTATTCACTGGTTTCTACTTTTCCGTCAACCGGCATATCATTTGGGGCGAATAAAAATACATTATTGTCCACTTTCTGAAACGAGCCCTTGATAGCGAAAGAAACACCGGTTAAATAGTCTAACAGTCTTGTAGCCGAGCTTTCGTTAAGTTTATGAATATTAACGATAACCGCTTTGCCGGCTAGTAAATACTGAGCCACTTCTTTGGCATCATCATAACTGCGTGGTTCTTTGACAATCATTTTGGCATTGCTTAATCTAATATCACTATTGCAGGCTTTTTCATATTCGCTTGCCATTTCAGTTTCACTATTTTCAAAGTCAACCTGCTGATTATTTTCATCACTTTCTATAAAATTATCCAAAAACTTTTTTATTCCACTCATAATTAATTCTCCTTTTAATATAACAATTATACAACAAAAACCTTAAATAAAA
>JBJFHD010000107.1:0-2133 GCA_051893335.1 Erysipelotrichaceae bacterium
GCAACCGTCTGTGTATCTACGTGTTACACCTGAAACTGTCAAACTCAGGAAGTTAGCTGAAACAGAGGAAGATTTATTACAACACAGAACAGATGGGACAGATGCCTTTGACATACTTTATATAGGGTGTGAAAAGTTTCCTTTCAAGGAACTAATGCCTTACACAGCAAGTGGAGTATTGTGAAACAAAAAGTGGAACGATTATTCTCTCCACTTTTCAATTCGTTCTTGAATTATCGATTTTGGTAACCGAGAATTGTGTTTCATCAATTCTTGTAATTTGATTACAGCATATTGAGGCGTTATTATTTCACATTCTACTAAATGGTCGAAAATATAAATAATGCCTTTAACTGTTACATTTGATTCAATCGCTTTCTTGCGTAACTGACCATCGCCTGTTAGAAGTGTATAGTTGTGCTTTTTAGCGTAATTCCATACTGCACAATCAGGAATAGAAACATTCCCTCCTGCTTTGCTTTGCAACTCAATAATCTCAAGCAATTCATCAGCCTCAAAAGATTGAACTTTAAGCTTTCCATTCTCAATATATTTGTTAATGGCCTTGAATTGTACTTCATCGGTTAATTCATTGATTACGAAATCAACCGTATGTACCGTTATAGGTAATTCGAAGAATTGATCCAACAATCTGATAGAATGAAGGTCTATGAAAATATTCGTGTCATTTACAACAATTTCCATTCTATACCAAATTTAGCTGATTACGAACTGCATTTATAGGAGTGTTTAATAAAACACCTGCCTTTGAAATCGATATGATTTCACTCGCTAACGCACGATATACCAAGCGTACAAAACGATTTGATTGCTCCTGTTTGTAACGACTTCGCTCAACAACCTCTTTGAATTTTGGTTGATTTTTTTTGATACAGAAAGTCTTGAATCGGCTTTCGGTTATAATATTAAGCCCTTTTGCTTTATACATCAAAGCATCAATTGAAATACCAAATTGCTCTTGAATGTCTTGTAATTCTTGCAATGAAATATCTCTGCGATTCAATCCAAATTTTTGAATGAAAACATCTTTTGAGATAAGCATTTCACTTGCAAAAAGGTTGCAATAACTTTCAATTTGCTTTTCATTAATAGAGCTATCAAAGTTTAGGAGTAAATGACCTAATTCATGAAGTGCAGTGAAACGCTTACGTTCGCTATCGAAATTCTTGTTAAGCACGATTATAGGATTCTTACCATTGGCAAAGCCACTTAATCCATCAAAACTATTAGGTGCATCAATTTCTATAACCTTGATTTTGTTCTCTTCAAGAATTTCTATGAGGTTGTTAATACCGTCTTCGCCTAACTTCCAATCATTTTTGATACAGGCAACAATGGCGAACACATCATTTTCTCCTTGAATCAAGACATTGCTATAAACAGAGTTAAATTCAGACTGAATATCTATAATCGATTCTATTTCAAAATATCGTTCCAATTTATCTTTCACAACCTCTTTAATTGAATCTATCTGCTTCGCACCTAATTTGGATTTCTTACGAAACTCCACGTTCTCAATAGACACAGCAATAGGGCGAAATAAGTAATCAATACTTACTCCTAACGCATTGGCAAGAATAATGAGAGACTTGCTGTCGGGCATCATTTTACCTGCTTCGTATTTTGAAATAGACTGCTTGCTGAGTACATTATTTGCTTTTTCGCAAAGAGAATCCATAGATAATCCTTGCATTATGCGAGCCTGTTTTAGTCGGGTTGAAAATAATGAGTTCATGCGTCTGATAATTAGTTAATGTTATAGTTGGTTTACAAAATTACTAATTTATTTTTAATTGTCAACCATTCTAAAGCAAAAAAGTTCAGTAAGAGGGTTATTTTTAAAACTTTAAGAGAAAAATAATGCTTTTAGGAATTCTTTTGCGAACTTTAATGGTTCTTTTACGAACACTTCAATAGGAGTGCTAACATAGCACCGACGGCACAGATGCGTTTGATACACTCTACATCGGTTGCGAGAAATTTCCGTACAGGGACGCTTTCTCGCTCACAATGTCAGGCGTGTTATGACTGAACATCCTAATAAAAGTTAAAATTTGGTTAAAATTTGGGCATTATCTCTTTATTTTCTTCTCCTTTTAATTTGTTCATATA
>JBJFHD010000108.1:0-38776 GCA_051893335.1 Erysipelotrichaceae bacterium
GCTTGCCCCTGCGAATATAGCAAGTTGCCGGTTCCTTTTTTTTAGCCTTTTTAATGTTTACCTTTCTTTAAAAGTGTTATACTATATGCGTATGAAATATTTATTATTATTTGTTTTTACTATGCTTTTTTCAGTCTTACTGTATTTTCCGGTAAGATATTTTGGCAATATGTTTAATATTGTCGCTGTTGAAAATGAAAGGACTGTTCATCACGGTCGAATAGTAAGAATCGGCGGGGTCGCAATTTATTTATCCTTTGTCATTGTCAGCTTATTTTATTTCAGACATAATCGGACATTTGACGGTTTACTTATCGGTTCAACAGTTATCTTCATTTTCGGTTTGTTAGATGATATTTTTTCTTTGAAACCGCTAGTGAAATTAATCGGACAGTTTATAGCGGCAACTTGTGCAATTTTTATCGGCAATATTTGTTTGCGTAATATCCATCTATTTTTGGGAATTACAATTCAGTCAGATTTGATCTGTTATTTAATTACCTATCTGTGGATTATCGGTATAACTAATGCGATTAACTTGCTGGATGGCTTAGATGGTTTGGCTGCCGGCTTTACCATTATTGTGCTGATTATTGTTTCTTTGTTGTCAACATTAATCGGCAATTCTGCTATCATTATTCCTTTGTGTTGCATTTTGGCAGGTGCAATTGCCGGTTTTTTGGTTTTCAATTTCCATCCGGCGAAGATTATTATGGGCGATTGCGGTTCCCAACTGCTGGGATTTATGCTTGCTTCAATAGCTTTGTTCGGTTTCAGAAAGGCTACCTTTATCACCTTAATGGTTCCAATCTTACTGTTGTTTATTCCGATTTTTGATACCCTAATTGCGATAATCAGAAGAAAGATCAGTGGAAAAGCCATTATGTCGGCTGATAAAGGCCATTTACATCATATGCTTATGAATAAAATCGGTTTGGGGCAGGTTGGTGCCGTTTTGGTAATTTATGGGGCAACAGCTTTGTTTGGCTTAACTGCTTACTTGTTTATTGTCGATTTTAAGATTGGTTTAATCTTGCTGATTGTTTTATTGATTTGTTTTGAATTGTTTGTCGAATACACATCGATGATATCGGCCAAATATCGTCCGATATTAAATCTGATAGATAAGATAAAAGCAAAAAATAAATAAATTGTTAAAAGTTAATATTAAAGAATCCAAACAGTCATTGTGGTTAGTTGAAAAGACAAACGCATCTATTGTTTGGTTTTTTTGTGCTTTAGTTTCAGCGTAATGTTTACAATCGGTTTCCTTTATTAATAAAAATTGTTCGTAATATATTAGGGAAGATGAAAAAAGGTCAAAGCTTTGACAAATGATCAAATGAAATATTTCAGTCATAGCGGTTTAACAACACAAGAAGTAACTTATAGTCAAATATCATCAAAAATAGGATTTTTAGCCGACAAAGCAATGCTTGAGTTTGCTTTAGAGGTTTTAATTTGTTTCATTTATTAGGATATATACTTTGTTTTTTCTATTTTGTTATTGGAAAGGATGAGTATAGGATGAGTAAATATACTATTTCATATTTATTGAACGATATTGATAATGATGAAAAAACCAAGATTGAAATAATTGACGAATACCTTTTAACTTTAAAACAACAACTGATAAAAATGGATAAAAAGGAAGTAAAAGATATATTGTTGAGTGAACTAAACTTTCAGCAACGAGGTAAATTAATGAGCTGTCGCTGTTATGATATGAATATTAGGGAAGGTGATTTATGTTACATAGATTTTGGCAAAGCCTATAATCAGGAAACAGGCTATATGCACTTTGGCTTAGTTATCAGAATTTTTAACTCTAAAGCTTTAGTGATTCCCATGACTTCAAACTCAGTAGCATATAATAGTGCCTATGATCGTTATGAAAATCCTTCTGGGATAACTCATCTGATGAGAATAGGGAAGGTCGAAGGTCTTTTTAAATATTCGGTACTGTTTTTAAATGACGCCAAATTCATCAACACGGCCCGAATTATCGACATAAAATCTCATATTGATGTAAATGGAGATTTGTTTAATGAAGTAATGCTTAGATTTAAGGCGATTATACACTAAAGAGTAAATATGCTAAAATAAAGCTATGAACATCAATTTGGATCGAACTGGAAAATATGCGGTTGGGGTATCCGGCGGCAGTGATTCTATGACATTGCTGGATTTACTGTATCAGCAGGGCTACAATGTAGTGGTTTGTCATGTGAACTATCATCATCGACCAACCAGTGATCGTGATGAAAAGATTGTTAAAGACTATTGCGAACATAGAAATATCAAAGTGGCTGTTTTCAGTCCGCTTTATGACAGTAAAGAAAATTTTCAAAAGTGGGCCAGAGAAGTAAGATATCAGTTTTATTATCAAATCTACCAAGAGGAAAACTGTTCCGCTTTATTATTGGCTCATCAGATGGACGATCATATTGAGAATTATCTAATGGCTAAAGAGAGAGGATCTAAATCATACTATTACGGAATAAGAGAAAAAACTTCTTTATATAATATGGAAGTAATCAGACCATTATTAGGGATGAGAAAAAAGGATACAGAGCAGTATTGTAAAGAAAACAATATCAAATATGGCTTAGATGAAAGCAATCTATCCGATGATTATTTTCGCAATCGAATTAGACATCAATATATCGAAACGGCTACTGACACTCAGATAAAACAGTGGTTAAAGGAAATAGAAATACTAAATAAAGATAATGAGCGTAAAATCAATGAGTACCAAAAAATTGATTTCAGTAAAGATATTGACTGCTTGACATTCGCTCAAATTGAAGATCAGCAGCTGTTTGTCAGATATTATCTAAATCATTTTATCAAGGATGAAGTTTTTTCCTCAGGACTAATCCAGCAGCTATGTGAGATTATCAGAAAAAATGATGGAAATCATATAGTAGAAATAGGAAACTATAATTTTGTTTGCGAGTACGGTTGCTTCTATCTATATCAGAAAGAGAAAGGGTACAGTTTTTCATTTGGCGAAATTGCTTATTATCAAACTGATTATTTCAAGTTAACAAATACCGGGGAAAAGATCCAGCAGCTGACTGTATTCGAAGATGACTTTCCAATAACAATCAGAAATTACCGGAAAAATGATCAGATAAAATTGAGATATGGCACCAAAAAGGTCAATCGTTTCTTTATCGATCGAAAGATAAAACAAAAAGACAGGGATAAGTGGCCTGTGGTAGTCAATAAAAATAACGAGATTATTTTTGTCAGTGGAATTGGCTGTGATGTTAATCATTATACTACTAATCCTAATATATTTGTGATAAAATAGTTATATTGCATTTATGAGAGAGGTAAACAAACATGCACAAGGATTGTAAAAAAATACTATTTACAGAACAACAAATTATTGAAAGATGTAAAGAATTAGGAAAACAGATCGCCGAAGATTATAGAGATAATAAGAATAATTTATTATTTGTCGGAATTCTGAAAGGTTCAGTACCGTTTATGGCAGAACTTGTTAAAAGAATTGACTTGGATCTACAATATGATTTCATCGCTGCAAGCAGTTATGTGGGAACCGAATCAGTTGGAGATATCAAAATTATAAAAGATTTAGATTGTTCGGTAGTAGATAGAGATATAGTATTGATTGAAGATATCATCGATACAGGATTAACAATCAAGAAGCTAAAGGAGCTTTTGTATCATAAGGGAGCTCACGATGTAAAGGTTGTAGCTTTGTTAAATAAGCAATCCAGAAGAACATGTGACATAAATGCTGATTATGTAGGATTTGAAATAGAAAATGAGTTTGTTATAGGGTTTGGTTTAGATTACCAACAAAATTATCGCAATTTACCTTATGTAGGAGTACTTAAGGAAGAATGCTACTAAAGGAAGGTGGACTTTTTGAAAAATAAAAAATGGATGTCATTAATCCCTTATTTATTTACAACAGCTATATTAATAGCGATGTTTACTTTTGCCGGATCTTCTAAGCAAAGTACGTTAAGTTATGGGCAATTGATTGACTTAATCGAAACAAAACAAATAAATCAGGTTCAATTGACAATGAACACCACAGTAATTGATGTTAAGGGAACATATACCGAGAAAGATATCGAATATGTTTTCGTTTCATCGATTCCAAATACAGAAGCTCAGAGCAGTGAATTGATGAGCTTGCTTAAAGAGAATGTAACTGATGGCAATATTAAAATAGTAAATCCTTATAAGACCAATGTATTGACCGAGATATTGGCTCAGGTCATTCCGATGTTCTTGTTAGTGGGTTTATGTATTTATATGTTCTCTAAGGTATCAATGGCTTCAAATAACAAAGCAGCCGATTATCAGAAATCAAGGGCAAGACTTGAAGGGGATATCAAAGTAAGATTTGATGATGTAGCCGGCTGTGATGAAGAAAAAGAAGAAATGCAGGAATTAATCGAATATTTGGTTGATCCAAAGAAGTTTACCGCAATGGGAGCTAGAATACCTAAGGGTGTCTTATTGGTAGGCCCTCCGGGAACAGGTAAAACCTTATTGGCAAAAGCAGTTGCCGGTGAGGCAGATGTTCCATTCTATTCAATCAGCGGTAGTGATTTCGTTGAATTATTCGTCGGTGTCGGTGCCAGCAGAGTTAGAGATATGTTCAAGACAGCTAAAAAGACTGCACCGTGTATCATCTTTATTGATGAAATTGATGCGGTTGGTCGTCAGCGTGGTGCCGGTTTAGGCGGCGGTAATGATGAAAGAGAACAAACTTTGAACCAGTTGCTGGTCGAAATGGATGGTATCTCTGAAAATGTCGGTATTGTCATTATTGCAGCAACCAACAGACCTGACGTCTTAGATCCGGCTTTATTAAGACCGGGACGCTTTGACCGTCAGATAACGGTATCTTTACCGGATCGCAATGGAAGAGAAGCAATATTAAAGGTTCATGCAAGAAATAAAATCTTATCCGATAATATCGATTTAGGCGCTTTAGCTGATCGAACACCGGGATTTTCCGGCGCTGATTTGGAAAATGTCTTAAATGAAGCTGCTATTATGGCAGTAAGAAATAAACATGAAAAGATTACGATGGATGACTTGGATGAAGCAATTGACAGAACAATGTCAGGTCCGGCTAAGAAAAGCCGTAAATATTCACCTAAAGAAAAGCATCTTGTATCGGTTCATGAAGCAGGACATGCGGTTATCGGTTTGTTCTTGGAATCGGCTGATCGAGTTGAAAAAGTTACTATTATCCCTCGCGGAATTGCCGGCGGATACAATATGATGACACCTAAAGAAGAAAGATTCTTCCTATCAAAGTCTGATTTGGAAGGCAGAATATGCGGATTGCTGGGTGGCAGAGCAGCTGAAGAAATCGTCTTAAATGAAATTTCAACCGGAGCAAGCAATGATATTGAAAGAGCTACAAAAATTGCTCAAGCTATGGTTAATGCCTACGGTATGAGTCCATTAGGACCAATCCAATATGCCAAGGAAGACGGCAATGTCTTTTTAGGAAGAGATTATACTACCAATAAATCATATTCTGACAAGGTTGCGGCGGAAATTGACCAACAGGTAAGATTAATAATCAATGACGCTCATAAAATGGCTGTTGATATTATTAATCAACATCGAGATGTCCTTGATAATATCGTCGCTAATTTGGAAAAGTACGAAACTTTAACCAGAGAAGATATTGATCTGATCGTTAAAAACGGGACTAAAGATTTCCGTCAACCAGTAGAAATAGCAGGATAACAGCACATTTTTGTGCTGTTTTCAAAAGAAAGGAAAGAAAATGGATATTTTATCAAGAGGAACAGCTTTGAATGACAATGTGAGAGTATTTTGTTGTAATACAACTCAGCTGGTACAGGAAGCTGCAAAACGCCATGGTACATTACCGACTGCTACCGCTGCCTTAGGCAGAACTTTGTCAGTGGGCTGTGTTATGGGGTCAATGTTAAAAGATAAACATGAAAAAATAGAAATACAAATCGAGGGCGATGGTCCATTGGGTGAAATTGTCGTTGATTGTTATAACAACGGTAAAGTCAGAGGATTTGTGGAAAACCCTCAGGTAAACTTAGTCAAAAACGGCAATATGGAAAAGCTGGATGTCGGAGCCGCCGTTGGAACTAACGGGTTTATTCGAGTGATTAAGGATATGTCAATGAAACAGCCGTTTATTTCAACCGTTAAACTGAAAACCGGGGAAATCGGCGATGATTTTGCTTATTATTATGCGGAAAGTGAACAAACCGGCAGTGTTGTCAGTGTCGGTGTATTGGTAAATATGGATGGATCAGTTAAGGCTTCAGGAGCTTTAGTTATTCAGATGTTACCTTCAGCCACTGAAAAAGATATTGAAATTGTTGAAGATATCGTTGCACATTTAAAACCTATCAGCCAGATAATTGATGAGATGGAAGATCCTAAGACAATTGTTGAGGCGATTTTCAATGACTATAAAGAATTAGCCAGTCAGCCATTAAGATTTAAGTGTGAATGCAATAAAGGAAAATTTGCGGTCGTAATGTCAAAATTACCTGTAAGTGATTTGCAGGCAATGATTGATGAAGACCATGGTTGTGAAGTAGTATGTAAATTCTGCAATAATAAATATCATTTTGATGAGGAAACGTTAAAAGGATATGTTTATGCTCAGCAACAGGCTGAAAAAGAAAAAGTTGTTAATTAAGGTCGAGCAATCGACCTTTTAAGGAGAGAAATAAATGATCAAAATAGGTGATGTTGAATTAGCAAATCATATAATTGTCGGACCGATGGCCGGTATCAGCAATTATTCTTTTCGTAGTATCATCAAACAGTTTAACCCGGCTTTGATTTATAGCGAAATGATCAGCGATAAAGCGATTTGTTACGACAATAAGAAGACTTTAAAAATGACAGAAGTGTTTGACGAAGAAAAGCCCATCACCTTACAGTTATTCGGCAAAGATGTTGATACTTTAGTTAAAGCGGCAAAGTATTTAGATGAAAGCTCCAATTGTGACATTATCGATTTGAATATGGGCTGTCCGGTTCCAAAAGTTTGTAAAAGTAATGGTGGCAGCAGTTTAATGCTCGATGTTGATCACAGCAGTATGTTAGTCAAGGCGATCTGTGATAATGTCAAAAAACCGGTAACTGTCAAAATCAGAGCCGGATGGGACAGCAATCACATTAACGGGGTTAGTTTTGCCTGTGCGATGGCTAAAACCGGTATCAAAGCTTTGGCAATTCATCCACGAACCAGAGCGCAGTATTACAGCGGTCATTCTGATTGGAATATGATAAAAGAGATTAAAGAAAAAGTTACCAGTATTCCAATAATAGGTAATGGTGATATTTGTTCCCTTCAGGACTACTTAGATATGAAAGAATTGACTCATTGTGATTTCTTTATGGTTTCAAGAGGATCGTTGGGTAATCCCTGGTTAATTAAACAGCTGGTTGATTATGATATGTATAATGTCATAACCGAAAACCCTTCAATGAGTGAAAAGCTTGACCAATGTCTGATTCACTGTCAGAAATTAGTTCAACTCAAGGGCGAGAAGACCGGTATAAAGGAAATGCGGGGCCATGCGTGCTGGTATATTAATTCAATGCCCTACGCTAATAAAGTAAAAGCGAGAATCAATCATATGGAAACTTATCAGCAGTTTCAGACTATCATTGAAGAATATCGTTATATGATTGAAAATGATGATTTTTCTCAGCTGGATCAAATTAATTAATTCTTAATAAATGATAAAAATTACTATGATACAATGGATTGGTAAAAGGAGGACCTTATGAAAAAACTAATCATTTTAATGATGGTTCCATTACTGTTTTTCTCCGGTTTATCTTCGGTTAATGCGCAAGATAAAAGTATCGAAAGACTTAACAATATCGGTCAAATAGATAACAGTAATGAAATATGTCAGATTATTTATGAAGGTAAACAATCAAAGGTTTTTTATGGAGAAAACGGGATTGATATAATTTCAACAGACGGGACTGTCCATTTTGATACCCTATATTCGGTAATAAAGTTAATCTGTGTCAATGATGTCAATGCGGACGGCTATCCTGATTTTCTAACTTATCAAAATGCTGCGGCTTCTTCGGACCAAATGTTCACTATTTCCGGAAAAGACGGCAGTGTAATTTCCAGTTTTCGTTTAACTTGTTCTGTTTATGACAGTACGTTAGGAACAGTTCAAAAGAACTCCTATATTTATAAAATGGAAGTGTTCGACAATCGAGTATTTGTTTTATATGATTATTCAATTGTCGAAGTAGATTTAACTGACGGGACTATTGTCAACAGTTATACTGCCACAAATAATATCTGGGATATGTTATGGTATCAGGGAAATATCGCTTTTGTTGATCAGGATGGTTATTTCGGTCTGTTAAACGGCAGTGATTTAAGCGTAATTGAAAAGCAAAAGGTTGCTAACAAAAGAACGACGGTATATCCATATGATGATAGTTGCAGTTACGATATTCAGATGAATTTATGGGATTTATTTGAATATAAAGGCAATTTATACTTTATCAGTGAAGATGGAATCATTTACCGTTATGATAACGAAAGTAAAGAATATCCTCAATATCAGCTAAATGTTGTGGATGATACGGTATTGGACTTGCTTTTATGGGATAACAACTATTATGGCAGTTTTACTTTGCAGACCGGAATCAATAATTCGTGGTTTTATAGTTATCGGGTTGTTGAGATTAAAGATAATCTGGCCTTAATCAGTTGTTTCTTTATCGATAATGAATCCATCGTAAATTACTTAGACCGAGAAACGCAGTGTGTGGTTCTTTACGATTTGGATTTGATGGAAGTAGTTAAGGTCTATGATTTTAAATCGGTTGCTTCCAGAGCATCAGTAGCTTTCAGCCAATATACTAAAGATGAGCAGACAATTGACAGTATAACCGTAATTTATCCATCGGATAATAAAATGGCAGTAAAGGTTTTTGATTATAGTGGTGAAGTATTGCTTCAAAAAGAACTTAAAGTAAATGCTTCCAATAATCCAAAATCCAAACTAACCTATCAGGATGACGGCAGTTATCTATTGGAAGTTTATAATGATTGTGTCTATGAAATCGATAACAGTCTGACAGAAACAAAAGCGCTGTTTGTCAGAAGGAAAGCCAGTTTGATTAATACCAATAACGACCAGCTGGTAATTGCTTATAAGACAAATGATGTAATTACCGGTATCGTGGCTTACCAAAATGACGGTAAAACAGTCAACTGGCAATATGATGTCAAAGAAAGCAGAATTCATGGAGCCAAGTCAGTTTCAGCAGCTGATTTCAATAAAGACGGGATAGACGATTATATTGTCTTATTGGATAACTATGATACAAATGATGAGCTGGTTGATACAACTGTTTTGATTTTAAACGGTACGGACGGTTCAACTTTGAAAGACAGCCGTATTTATTTGTACAGTGCTTATGATGAAAAAGGTAAGTATGTCAGTTATTATGCTGTTGTTGATGGCATTGAACTAATAAATGATACTGATGGTGACGGCAAAAGAGAATTGCTTATCAATCAGGGAATTGTATCATCGTCAAATATGGCTTTAAAAGGTGACATTAATAGGTATATTGATACCAAAGGAACGATAAAGGAAATCGGCGATCTCAATTCGGATGGTATTGTTGATTATGTCAGTATCAGCGATACTCAAATGGAATTATATTCATCAAAAATAACTAATCGTTACGAGGTTGATTATCAAAAAACAGTAACCAAGAAAATCGACGCAAAGATTAAAAATTCAATTTACGGTACGATTTTCAAAGACATCAATAATGACGGTATTAATGAGATAATTCTTGCTGATTATAATCAAAACGGCTGTCAAATATTTGAAGTTTATGATGGTAAAACACTGAATTATATGTATAACTTATGTGATAAACAAGGAGCCAGTGATTATGAGGTATTCGGTCTATTGGATTTTGATCTCAATAATGACGGCTATAATGAACTGTTAAGATTTGACGGCTATTATGGTTATTATCAATTAATTGACGGTAAAACCGGCAAGGAATTAGTTGCGTTTGATTATTGGTCTTTGGAAAATATTACAGATGAGGAATATGAAAAGTCTTATCATCCGTCTGAACCAGTATATTTATATATTTTTGAAGATTATGAGTTAAGTAAGCTGTTCTTAATAAATGATGTCAACAATGATGGGAAAAATGATTTAGCTATCATCAAGAATTATTATGATGTCAATGCCTATCGAACTGTAAGTGTAATTGCTGTATATGATCCGAACAGTTTCGAACTGTTGGAAGCAATCGAAATTAATTCATCGAGATCAGAGATTAATGAAATCAGCAAAGTAGGTAATAGCGACAAGTATTTATTGTATAACACATACGAAGGCAGTACAATTGGCCTATTTGATGTTCAAGCCAAGAAAGATATTGCCTCTTACAGTGTCAGTGCGATGGATGGTTATATGATTAACGATAACACTTTGCTGGTCAGTGGAATGGATAATCTATACTTGTTAAATACGGAACCGGGTTTTTCCTTAATCGGCGAAACCGATATTGTCAGTGACAGTAATCTTGTTACAATTTCTTGGCAAACTAACCAGCCGTATTCAACAATTACCATCAGTGAATCTAACCGTAAAATTGCCAGCACTTCTGAAGACAGCTATCAATTAGCTTTAACTGAAGGCAGTCATCTGATAACTGTATCATGTGATGACGGACAGGGGAAAACAACTGTTAAGACAATCTATATCACTGTGACAGAACAAAAAAGAGGCGGATATTATGTTATCTTTGCTGCTTTAGCAATGTTTGTTATCGCTTTGGTTATGAATATGTATCGTAAAGTTCACATTAAAAAATTAAGTAAGGAGGAAGGGTTAAATGGATAACTATTGTATTGAATTAAACCATATTACAAAAAAGTTTGGCAATTTCACCGCCGTAAATGACATCTCTTTAAAACTTACTCCCGGAAAAGTATATGGAATTGTTGGTCCTAACGGTGCCGGCAAGTCAACCACTATGTCATTGATTATGGGAACATTAAAACCCACAGCCGGAGATGGCAGCGTGATGGGTAATCCGATAGGAAGTATTCAAGCCCTGTCTCACTTAGGCTATTCACCGGAATTTACCAGTTTCTATAGTGATATGAGCTGTGTTGAGTATTTGTGGTATATGGCTACTTTAGCAGGCCTGCCTGATAAGGAAGCTGCCAGCCGGGCTAATGAATTAATTGACCGTTTTGAGTTAAGAGAACACGCAGATAAAAAGGTCTGCAAGTTTTCAACCGGAATGAAGAAAAAGGTCTCATTGGCTCAGGCGATGATCCATAATCCATCGGTACTATTATTGGATGAACCAACAGCTAACTTGGATCCGACCAGCCGAATGGAAATCTTAGACATCGTCAGGAAAATGGTTAATCAGGATAAGCAGACTGTATTAATCAGTTCACACGTTTTGACGGAGCTGGAAACTGTTATTGACAGCGTAATCATGATTAATCATGGCGTTATTGTATTGAATGAAGATGTTCAATCTGCTCAGCGTAGATTTAACAACGGTATTGTTATCTTTAACAGTTCAAATAATCAGTTGGTTTTAGATAAATTGGCTGATAAATACTCTTATGTAGTTGAAGGCGATGAAATTAAGTTTTCTTGTGATGAAACCGAGCAATTAAAGAGAGATTTAATCAGGATTATTTATGAAAATGATTTGGTGATTAATAAAATCGATCAGGAAAAGTTGTCGCTGGATTCGCTTTATAAGAATGCTCTTGAAGGAGGCCAACAATGAAAAATATCTTTTTAAGAACACTTGAAACAACGGTCAGAAAGAGTACCATCATTATCTCTATATCTATTGCGTTATTTTGCGGCTTTTTGATGACAAATATCGCAGAGTATTGTACCGGCAGTTTTGTATCAATAACTAATGAATTGTTGACCTATCAAAACCTGTTTATCTTTCTGGCGATTGATGGCTTGTTTTTGATTAGTATGATCGCCGGCAGCACTTCAGGTGTTATATCTTCGGAAGTTCACGAAGGGACCTTCAGATTATTGGTCACCAAACCAAACAGTCGCAGTCAGATTTTAACCGGTAAATTATTAGGTAACTTTGTCGGTTTGATAGTTTTAATGATGTTATCTTTGTTCAGCTATTTCACAGTTATTGTTCTTTCTGGGAATATTGACAGTAACATCATCAAAATATTATTGAGTTATTTACCGGCCTATCTGCTATATGGAATTCTAGTTATCGTAATCATCGGCAGTTTGGCCTGTGCATTAAGCTGTATCTGCAACAAAAAATTAGTCGCATTTTTGCCGATATTCATTTTGATAATAATTATTATGGCTGTCATTCCGATGTTTAGAATTATCGGTGAGTTTTCCGGAGGCGGTCAACTACCGGCTGTCATTGATATTAATTATCATTTTGGCTTACTGTTTAGACAATGCATTGACCTATTCGGTAAAAGCATTCCGGAATCAGCATCACTGGGTTATTTCACCAATATATTTATCAGTTCTTTTTCGGATTGTGATATTACCAGAAGCACTTGGCCAAGTTCAGTACTAACAGTTAATCGGTCATTGTCTTCGATAGCGGTGTTGGTGTTTTACTTAATTCTATCAGCAATACTGATTGCCGTATCTTATAAAATCATTCAAAGAAAAGATGTATAAAGAAGCAAACCTCTAAAGTATCTGTTGGAACTTTAGAGGTTTTTTTGATAAAAAAAGTGTAACAAAGAGTTACACTGCAAGTAATATTAAATTGAATGCTATTAACAGAAAATTGAGATTAGAAGATCAACCGCTTTTCGGCTGTCACATTCAAGTGCGAAACCAATCGGTTCAGTACTGATCGGATTATCACGCTTATCGATAACAATCATGCCATGGCAGATACTGTCGGTATTCGTTTCAACTGTGCATGGATAGTAGCTGACCTTGGCCAATTGCGGGTTTAAGGCAATTAACATTGCCAGCGGATCATGAAGCGGGCAGCAGTCAATCATATTTGAAGCCTGATGATTAAATGAGAAATATTTCACCATGGCTTGATTGATATATTCGGCAATAGCTTTGTTTTCTGCGCTTGCGTTTTTTAACAGATAGTTTAAATCATTGCGGGTTAAATGAGTCATTTGGGTTATATCCAAGCCTACCTGCAAAGCATTAAACCCGGTTTCTAAAACAATCTTGCTGCTGAGAGCATCGCCGGCAATATTTGCTTCGGAAAAAGGTGCGACATTACCGCAATGATAAACGGTACCGCCCATAAAGACTAATTGTTTAACCAAAGGCACAATTTCAGGGGCTTTTTTTACCGCTAAAGCTATGTTGGTTAATCTTCCTAAAGTAACTAAAGTTATTTGATGAGGGTTAGCTTTAATGAGATCGATTAAAGCATCGACACCATACTCTGGCTGGGGTTTTTGCTTGGGCTGGGGCAGATCGACATCGCCTATGCCATTATCGCCGTGGACAAAGGTTGAATATTCGGTTTTTCTGTTATCATAAGTATACTCACTACCGATATAGACCGGAATAAAGTAATCCGGTTTTGCCAGTTCTATCATTTTCAGCGAATTAATTGCGGATTGATAAGCGCTGCAATTGCCGAAGGTTGCGGTAATCGCCATTATTTGAACGTCTTTTCTTTTAAGAGCATATAATAGAGCGATAGAATCATCAATACCGGTATCGCAATCAATAATTATCTTTTTCATTTAGTCATCCTCACTTTATATAGATATTATAATTGAGTTTAGCCCGGAAAAAAAGAGCAACTAGTGCTCTTGTTGTTCCATTGTGAACTGCTGTGATAAAGGCAAATCCAATACTTCCGGATGAGAAAGGATGTACTTGAATAATTCAATACTTCTGGCGAAGTAGAAGCCGTCAGCAATTCTTTCATCAATGGTAAATCCCATTGAGATAGTATCGACCATTTTATAACTGCCATCTTCATTGAAAACAGGAGTTTTCTTCGCTTTATTGATGAGAATAAAGACTGAATTCAATGACCAGTTGATTAAATGGTGGTAACTTGCGCTCATTTTAATGCTGCCTAAGTTAGAAATAAAGACTGAAGTCCGGTATGGATCGAAGTCATGTAAGGCTTTTGGCAGACAGTCATGATAAACCATCCAGAACAACAGTTTACAGACAACCTTTAAAATAGGTCTTGGGATTTTGTTCAACCATTTTATCGCATTAGTGGTGCCATCGACCTGCTGCTGTTCTCTGACTTTATAGACTTCCGAACAAATCTTGTTGTGTATTTGATCAACCAGACTTTCTTGAGTATCCTCAGCTTCAATAATTAACAATGACTCTTCTGCTTTGTCGCTCATTTTGTTTTTGGCTACAAATGAGAAGGAAATATTGTTGCGATCATAATAACGATTGCCGGCAATAAAACGGTTCATTTTTGGTCTGAGGTAAATTGTTTTTGCCATTGCCGCTACGATTATGTGGAAATAAGTGTAGCGGTATTGAGCGGTTTTATTCTTTTCTTCGATAAATTTGATCGTTGCGGTTAAATCGAATTCCTCATTCATTACGGCTTCGTTTTCAGTTCTGCTGCCCATTAGATAAGGCATAAACATATGAAGCGGATCCAAATCCCTAACTAGATAACCGTCGGTTCGATCTCCTCTTCTTTTCTTTTTCTTTTCCATATTTTTCCCCTTTAAATAATTAGATGATGTAAGCTTTTTTGATAATTTGCTCTGTTAACGGCCGATCATTTCTGTCGGTTTTAACTGAGGCAATTCTATCGACTACATCCATTCCTTCGACCACTTTTCCAAAAGCGGCATAATTTCCGTCAAGATACAGGCTGTCTTGATGAACAATAAAAAACTGTGAAGAAGCACTGTTAGGATTTTGGCTTCTAGCCATTGATATTGTCCCACGACGATGCTGCAAAGGATTATCTACTCCATTGCTTCTAAACTCCCCTTTGATTTTCTGGTCGCTTCCACCCATTCCTGTCTTAGTCGGATCACCGCCCTGAATCATAAAGTTTTTGATTACTCTATGAAAGATTAAACCGTCGTAGAAATGATTTTCGACTAATTTAACGAAATTTTCACAGGTAATTGGGGCAGCTGTTGGGTCAAGCTCAATTTTAATGATGCCGCCATCATTCATTTCAATAACTACCATATACTATCTCACTTTCATTGCTTTTTCTATTTCTCTTTGAACATCTCTTTCCTTTAAGGACTGACGTTTATCGTATAAATCTTTACCTTTTGCTAAGGCTATTTCCAATTTGCACAAACCTTTTTTCAGATACATTCTCGTCGGTACTACCGTATAACCCTTGACAGAAACAGCTTTTCGTAAAGATCTGATTTCGTACTTATGTAATAAGAGTCGTCTTTTGCGGGTTTCTTCGTGATTAAAGATATTGCCATGATCGTATTGGGCAATATGCATATCGACAATAAATGCCTCACCACCGATAAAATCAATATAGGCTTCTTTAAACTGGACCTTTCCTTGTCGAATGCTTTTGATTTCTGTGCCGGAAAGCTGAATTCCGGCTTCATAGAATTCCTCCAAAAAATAATCGTGTTTGGCTTTTCGATTAATTGCTACAACTTTTTCCATAAATCCATTATCTAAAAAAAGACCTCACTGGTCTTTTACTGTTGGGTAACGATTAGTTTTGCAATAACCAGAACAAAGAATAGAATTCCCATTATTAAGGTTAAACGAGAAATTACTTTTTCCGGACCTCTTTCTTTCATATTGCTGAATAAGTTCAAACCACCGTTTCCACCCATGAAGGCACTACTTACACCGGCTGATTTTCCGCTTTGTAAAAGAACCAAAATAATAATTAATACAGCTACGAGCATAATTAGAATATCCAACATAATAATAGCTCCTTTCCTCAAGTGCTTATTAATTATAACAAAATAATCATTCATTATCAAACATTATATTGGAAAATGATATAATAAGCATTATGGAAGAAAAATTTAAGCTGGTCAGTGATTTCACTCCCAAGGCCGATCAAATCAGTGCGATTAAAGAGCTGGTTCAGGGAATAAAGGATAAAAAGAAATATCAGGTTTTGTTAGGTGCCACCGGAACAGGTAAAACTTTTACTTTTGCCAATGTTATTGCTCAGGTTAATAAGCCGACTCTGGTTTTTGTTCATAACAAAACTTTAGCCGGACAATTATACAGCGAATTGAAAGAATTGTTCCCATATAATCATGTCGAATACTTTGTTTCAAACTTCGATTATTATCAGCCGGAAGCATATTTGCCAAAGACAGATACATATATTGAAAAAAATTCAATGATTAATGATGAACTGGATATGTTGCGTTTAGCGGCTTATAATGCGGTTTTACAGCATCGGGATACGATAATTGTCGCTTCTGTTGCCTGTATATATGCTTCCAGTGATCCTGACCAGTATAAGGATTTGTTTTTTACCATAAAGATCAATCAGGCTATTACAAGAGATGAGCTGGTACGTTTATTAGTTGACAGACAGTATGTTAGAAACGATATTGACTCTAAAAGGGGAACTTTCAGGGTAAGAGGAGATGTTATTGATATTTTCTTGGGTTATACTGACAGCTTTTTGTTGCGGATCGAGTTGTTTGATGATGTCATCGATCGAATTTGCGAGATAGACCCATTAACCAATAAAACGATAAACAGCTATACAGTTTACAATATTTTCCCGGCCAGCGGATATGCTAAAAGGAAAGAGGATATCCTAATGGCTTGTGACAATATTGAAACGGAACTAAAGGAAAGATTAAAGTATTTCAGAGATAACGGCAAATTATTGGAAGAAGAAAGACTGGCCCAGAGATGCAATTACGATTTGGAAGCATTAAGGGAATTCGGGGTTTGCAGCGGAATTGAAAACTATTCCCGCCAGTTAGAATTCAGGCAGCCTAATTCAAAGCCTTTTACGTTATTTGATTATTTCCCGGATGATTTTTTGATGATAGTCGATGAATCACATGTTTCTTTGCCTCAGGTTAGAGGAATGTATAACGGTGACCGCTCAAGAAAAGAAACCTTGGTAGAATACGGGTTTAGACTGCCAAGTGCTCTGGATAATAGACCGCTGAAATTTGAAGAATTTGAAAATGAAATCAATCAGATAATCTGCGTCAGTGCCACCCCGGGAGATTATGAACTTGAAAAAGTGGATAATAAGGTTGTTGAACAGATTATCAGGCCAACCGGTTTGTTGGATCCGATTGTGGAAATCAGACCGACACTGGGACAAATCGATGATTTATGCAGTGAGATAGATGAAAGAGTTACTCAGAATGAAAGAGTGTTAATTACCACTCTTACCGTTAAAATGGCCGAAGAATTAACCAAACATTTACAGTTGAATATGTACAAGGTTGCTTATTTGCATCACGAAACCAAAACGCTTGAAAGAACTGAAATTATCAGAGATTTAAGAAAAGGGAAATACGATGTGCTGGTAGGTATTAACTTGTTAAGAGAGGGGCTGGATATTCCAGAGGTTTCCCTTGTAGCAATTTTAGACGCTGATAAAGAAGGCTTTTTAAGAAGCGAAAGAAGTCTGATTCAGACTATCGGTAGAGCGGCAAGAAATGCTAACGGTAAGGTTATCATGTACGCTGATACCGTAACCGGGTCAATGCAGAAGGCTATTGAGGAAACCAATCGAAGAAGAGCAATTCAAATTCAGTATAATCGGGAAAATAACATTGTGCCTACGACGATTAAAAAGGAAATCAGAGAAGCAATTCATTCAAAGGAAACGGCGGAAATGATGAACAAATATGTCGGCAAGAAGATGCGAAACAAGAGCAAGGCCGATCGAGAAAGTCTAATTGCTTCTTTGGAAAAGGAAATGAAGCAGGCAGCAAGAGTATTGGATTTTGAAAGAGCGGCTCAATTAAGAGATATGATTATGGAGATAAAAAGTGATGGAGAGTAATATGAAAAAGATTATTTTGGCTTCCGGTTCACCAAGAAGAAGAGAATTAATGGCAATGTTAGGCTATGATTTTGAGGTGGTTGTTTCCGATGTTGAAGAGATAATTGATGAGCGGTTATCTTTTCAGGACACGGTCAAATCTTTAGCTATCAGAAAAGCTCAGGCTGTCTATGAAAAATATCCCGATTGTTTAGTTATCGGCGCTGATACGATCGTTGTGGTTGATGATAGGATATTGGGTAAACCAAAGGATCAAAAGCAGGCTAAAGAAATGCTTCAGCTTTTGTCAGACAGAAGTCATAATGTTATGACGGCGGTCGCTTTTATTAGCAGTAAAGAACAATATGTCATCTGCGATTGCAGCCGGGTTAAATTCAATGAAATTCCTTCAGATCAAATTGAAGCGTATGTCTTAACTGATGAGCCTTACGATAAGGCAGGTGGCTACGCTATCCAAGGCTGGGCAGGCAAATATATCAGAGAAATCGAGGGTAATTTTTATACGATAATCGGTTTGCCGCTTGATATTGTGGATGATTATTTACAGAGTTATCAGTTTTAAAAGGCTTGCTCAATAATGGGCAGGATTGCAAGACTTTAAATTAAAGAGCTAGACAAAAAAGATTCGTGTCTAAGTGTCAAGCCCGTTAGAGATTTTATTCTCGTATAAAAATAGCGCAGCTATAAATAGGAGTTTTCCTAAATGCTAACGCCACATAAGGAAGTAATTTGAAAACAACATTGAAATACAACTTTATGGGAGTTGCAAAAGAGAAAAGACAGAGTAGAAGGTAGAAATGCTTTTTACACTGTCTTTTTTTCACATCTAAGAATAAAGCGCACATTCGCATTCCTTCTCTGAATTGCTTACAATGTGAGCAAGGAAGCAAATGTTATGCGAGAACAAAAAAATTATTTGGTTTTTGACGAAATTGAACGAAGAATTGTTTTACGAAGTCTGAATAACTTGCGCAACAGCTTGCTTTCAGATGGCAGAACAAACACGGACACAGTAGATGAATTACTCGTCAAATTTGCAAATTCCAAGAAAAAGAAATTCAAATAATGAATTAACGGAGGGAACAGACAATAGCAGAGACAATTTTTGAAGAAATGGGCGGCACTTATGTACGAAAAGGGGATTATTTTATCTCTTTCCTTACCTTCCCAACTGATTCAGTCCATTCGCCAAGCTGAACGGTAACTGTATTATCACTGATTTCTATAACCTTCCCGTACAAGGTCTGTCCTGAATAGTCCGTGGTTTCTTTACTGCCGCAGGCTGCCAAAGATAGCATAAGTGTGGAAGCACATATAAGCGACAAAATGCGTTTTGTTTTTTTCATATAAATCCTCCTTTGCTTTTTTGAGTTTATGAGTTAAGTTAAGCCGTTTTCCTTATCTCTGTCTGTATTATAACGGGGCAGTCTTAGTCTGAACTTAGTAAAATCAAAAATAAAAACAATTTTTTGATTTTCGGAACAAGCCGATAAACCGTGATTATCCACCAATTTATCGGCTTTGTATTTTATGCGTCCAGCTTGTTGACGATAAACAATAGTTTTCTCATATTGCCACTTTCAGAACATCAAACTTGCTTTTTGTAAAGCAGGGCAAAAAGCAAGCCAGCAAGTAATACCACGGTACATATACCAAGCATTATATAGGAATCACGATTCAACGAACTACTTACTTGATTTCCCATTTGCTCGCCATTATTATCAGGGCGAGTCATTTCTTGACCACTATCTCCCTGCGGAGAGCCTTGCATATTGCCATCTTGTGGCATATTAGGCATTTCTCCATCGTTTTGCAGTGACGGCATATTATTACCGCCCATTGGAGTTTGTCCTTGTGCTCCACTTTGGTCTGCCGAAGAATTGTTTTCGCCCTGATTACCATTTCCCGGCATTTGTGGGACAGAGCTATTTTGCTCGTTATTATTGTCGGGTTGTGTCATTCCCTGACCGTCCCCATCCTGCGGGAATCCTTGTGCGTCGCCATCTTGCTGCATACTATTACCGCCCATTGGAATTTGTCCTTGTGCTCCACTTTGGTCTGCCGAAGAATTGTTTTCACCTTGATTACCGTTTTCCGGCATTTGACCTTGACCGTTTTGATCCGGTCTATCCATACCGCCGCCTTGTCCGCCGTCCATACTGCCCATATCAGAGATAGAAAGAGCCGAAGCGTCAATCAAGGTTTCATTATCTTGCTGATCAGAAGTGGATGCGATAGTTCCGTTAAGTTGAGCGTTTACACTCTCTGCACGGAGCAGGCAAAATTCTTTGAGGGTATTAATTCCTTTTTCAAATTCCTCATAAGTGCAGAATTTTGTAGGATCACTCTCAACATAGGGGGAAATCATAGCCTTAACGCTGTCAATCATTTCTGCAAAATATCCGCTGTCAAAATACTGCGAAATAAACTCTGTAAAATACTGATGATAAAGCTCGGTATATTCTTCACTTTCAAAAATCCAAGAGAGCATTGGTCTTGATTCTACAGTTCCGCCGGATACGGGCGTGTCAATGGGATAATTTACAAGGCTTGTTGCATCCGAGCCCCCAACAAAACCGCCAAATGCAAGGTTGTAATCCCACGGAATCATAGAAAGCTGACCGTCTTCTTCATATAGATAGTAGTTGTGAATCATAGAGCCAGTGTAGCTGTCAAAGTTACAAACAAAATTATGCACAACAAAGTAGCGTATAACTTCATCCACATTCACAACATCCTCAATATCACTGTTTTCATTCAGCTTTTTGAGGGAAGCAATTAAACGGTCTTTGTCCGTATCTGAAATGTCTGTTTTGGCATTATCAAAGATATTGGAATAGCTGGAATATTCATCATCGGAATAAATAAGTGAAACATCCGAGTTTTCCATTCCACCCATACCACTGCCATTCGGCTGCTGCATTAGACTGCCTTGTTCTTCTCCTTGACCGCTGCCGTTTGGCGGTTGAATATTATCGCCTTGCTGTCCCATTCCACCCGGCATTTGCATACCGCTTCCCGGAAATTGGCTGTTATCACCTTCCTGCATATCAGGTTGTGAATTGGCAAACGAATCAGAGGCTTCCTCTGCATTATCATGATTATTCTGCCAATCATCCATATCAAATTTGCCGCCGTTTCCACGACCGCCGCCCATACTCATACTGTCCGGCTTATAAAGTTCGCCATAGTCATTCCCGTAATTTCTCGAAAGGAAGGATTCTTCCACGCCCTCAACCGCAAGATACAGTCCCCATTCCTCACCGTTCACTAAAATTTGAACATAGCTGCAAAGAGGTGTGCTTACGCCAAAGTATCTCATCATTTGATAGGTCAGATAATCCTTAATATAGGTGTTGTCCTGAATGATATTGTTTAGGCTCAGCTTGTCAAGACCGTAATATGTTTTGGTATTGTCGTAATGGTCAAATTCAATCTTGAAGCTGTATCGGTCATTGCCGTAGCTTTGAACATTGGAAAGAGAGGTGTTGCCTTTTGCTCGGATTGCCACGTTTTTATACGCTTCGTTATCAATAACAACCGAACACTGGGCGTATTCCTCATCGGTACAGGACTCAATAAATTCATCCCAATTATCCATAACGATATTGATGGTATGTACCTTTGATGTATCAAACAACCGTGTTTCATATCCCGGAGCAGAAGAAGTCTTTTGAATACCCAAACTTTCAGCATTCATAAACAATATTGTAAGAACAAGGGTTAAGGCGAGAATGACGCAGCAAATTTTGTCAAAATATTTGTGCGTTGACATAGCTTCCTCCTTCTGTTAACCCATATAATCGCCGTTGTAGCTTACAAGGACTGCGCTGTTTACGCCCTTCATTTCAGAAAGGATATTGATAAAATCGGTATTATCTTCTTTCATACGAACTTCCAAATTCATTTCAATTGCACCTTTTTGGGCAGTCTTACTTTTTACAACGCAGCGTTTCACCTGTTTTTTCAGGAAATTCATAGCGGCAATTTCGACATCGTGATTCTCACAGCGAATTACAACGATATAGGGATTAAGGTGTGCTTTTTTATTTGCAAATATTAAGAGTACAATGCCGATAAACACGCTGCCGAACACGGCGAGAGGAATCATACCAGCTGCAAGTACAATGCCGACTGCAATTGACCAAAAGAGAAAAGCAATGTCAAGAGGTTCCTTGATGGCGGTACGGAAACGAACAATAGACAATGCACCGACCATACCGAGCGACAGAACCACATTGGAGGTTACCGCTAAAATAACGAGGGTTGAAATCATTGTAAGGGCAACTAAGGTTACGCCAAAAGAGGAAGAATACATAACACCGGCAAAGGTCTTTTTATAGATTAGGAAAATAAACATACCGATGCCAAACGCTAAAGCTAAGGCAATCACCATATCAAGTATAGACACGCTTGATATATTTTCCAAAAAGCTCGACTTAAAAATTTCCTGAAAACTCATAATAATTTTTCTCCTTTAAAATTGTTTTTAATTTTAGCCGTAGATACGGCAAGCTGCATATTTTGAAAATGCCGAGGTGTGCGTACCCGGAACCTGTACAACATCACGAATAACTGCGGGCAAAAATTCGTCCCACTTTACTTCCAAAATAATAGGCACATTTCCTGCGGGAACCATTATACAATCTGGTGTTAAAAAATCCGTTCCGGTTAGCCCTGTCCGGATGTCATAATCAAGTGTTACCCTAACATTACCAGGGGTGTATACAAATGGTTCTCTTGTATAGTCCACGATTGTTTTTGGCTCAAGACCTTCGGTACGCATCTTATAACTAAGTTCTTTAAAAAGCGGCTTTTCACTTTTTGAAAGGCTTTCAATATCTTTTTTTGCGATAAACCGAGCTTCTTCTAATGTGATAACCGATTGTTCTTTACTGCATAGACCGTTTACTTTACTTTTCTTTTCAAGCAGAATTAAGGATAAATCATCATTATAATATCGAACACGGAATTTTTCTCGTATATTCACACCGTTAATTTTTTCAAGCAATGCTTTATCCCGGAAATTGTCAAAGTACAAGCTCCTGATTTTATATCTGCCATTTACGGCGTGACTGTCTTGCTGCATAACGACAGATAACCGACTGCGAAGCGAGAGCATATCTACATAGGAAATTTCGTGCTTCCATTCGTGCCTGAACTGCATAAAATCAACTCCTTTCCTCATCTTATAGCGATATTATAATGCCGCAACCTTAGTTTAGACTTAGAAAAAGCCCCACAATAAAAATACTGTGAGGCTTGATTGTTTTGCTCTTAAAAGCGAATGGTAAAGGCGATTATATTGCCGTTTTCATATTCAGCAGAGATTCTTCCTTTGTAAGTTTCGGTAATAGATTGTGCTACTGATAAACCAATACCGTAACCGCCGCTTTTTTGTGTCCGTGCTTCATTGGCACGATAAAATCGGTCAAAAAGTTTATCAGGATGAGTGGACGGTAACTGCTGACAAGTATTCTTAAACTGCATCTTTATCCGCTTATCATTTTTTTCGAGAGATACAAATACATTGCCGCCTTCATTTGCATATTTCACGGCATTATCCATCAGTACCGAAATAAGCTGTGTGATATGCTCTTTATTTGCTCGAAAAGAAATCATTGGTTGAATACTGGTTTGGAGAGTAATTCCCCGAAGTTCTAAGGTTTCTCTAAAGCATTCGGTGTGATCCACAAGCAACTGACTGAGCGAAAAATCGGACAGATTCAAATTAGCACTGCTTTCATCCATACGGGCAAGGGTGAGCAAATTTTTCATCAATTCATTTAGTCTGACAGTCTGTTCTTTAATGTTTTTACTCCACTTGTTTTCACCGTTGTAAAGCTCCATTGCTTCGGTATTCGATTGAATAATGGCAAGGGGGGTTTTGATTTCGTGACCGGCATTGGTAACAAATTGTTTTTGCTTTTCTATATTTTCAGCAATAGGTCGAATCGCTCGCTTGGAAAGCAGGATTACAAACAACAGCATAATCCCCCAGCAAGCAATACCGATGGCAACGGAAAGAAACAATATTCGAATATAGGAAAATACATCGCCGGAAGTATCAAGAAATACCGCGACCTTTTCAAATCCCATACGACTATCTCTGATCATATACTCAAAGCTATCAATTTTGCCCGATAGAGCATTTTGGCTGTAAACTTTGTCAGCCAATTCTTTGGCTTCCTCTTCGATGACGGAGGATATTCGGCTCACATCTGTATAAACAATTTCTCCGTTTCTATCAAACCGCACAACAAAAAAATTTGATGACATAAAGGTATCATAATCATTTTTCATTCCATATGACTCCCTCGGTGGCATATTTCCGGGAACCATTGGGATATTATCTGGGTTTCCCTCGCTTTCGGAAATCATTTCAAGCTTCTCATCAACCTGATTTCCAACATAATAAATATTTAGAATGTTGATTGTTCCGAGCAACAGTATCAGCAATACGGAAATTGCTGTCATTGCCGTTACAATAAACTTTCGCTGTAAAGTCTTAATCATTGAACCACCTCAAGCGTATATCCCACATTACGCTTAGCAGTAATGGCAATATTGGCGTCAAGAGCTGTCAAACGCTTTCTGAGATATGAAATATATACCCAAACAGTTCCAAGTTCGGCATCAGTGTCATAACCCCATACTTTAATAAGCAAGTCCTCACTTGATAAGTAAATGCCTCGATTGAACATAAATATTTCCATAAGCTGATATTCGAGTTTGGGCAAGACAAAAGCCTGTTTCCCATTTGAAAGTTCATAGCTTTGCATATTGAGAGAAATGTTACCACATTTCAAAATATCCGGTGTAAAAGTTTCCTTGCGACGCAGCATCGCACGAACACGGGCAAGGAGTTCTCCCATAGCGAAAGGCTTCGGGAGATAATCATCAGCCCCCATATCAAGCCCTGCGATTCTATCCTCAACTTCTGACTTTGCCGTGAGCAGCAGCACCGGGGTATTGACACCTTTTTGCCGAAGGGTTTTCAGCACTTCAAAACCGTCTTTCTTCGGCATCATAACATCTAAAATAATACCATCATATTGTTCAGCTAAGGCATAATCCAAGGCTTCTTCTCCGTCATAAACGGCATCAACTATATATTTATGATAAGTAAGAATATCAACTACGGCTTCTGACATACTTTTTTCATCTTCTGCGTATAGCAGTTTCATTAAACATCACTCCAATTTGCTTTATATTATAAATTTAATAGCTTAGTTGCAGCTTAGAAAGTTGTACGGTTTTACATATATTATACTGATTTTATTCTCTGCAAACAACAGTCCCTTTACGGATTCCTTCTATTTATTATGAAACGAAAGTGATAATGTCCTAATATAACGAAATTGATTTTGTCGCAATTAAAAGAAATGAATATATATTCAAGTCTCTGATGATATAAGTAATCAAGATACATTTAATAGAAAAGTAGAACCATTATTGAAAATAAAAGAGCATATCCAAAAAAATTGTAAGAACAAAATACCTTGAATACACGTATGAAGGTATAAAAGTAGTGGATATTGGAGAGTGGCTTTTAGATAATCAATGATGTGATTTTAAAAGATAACCGATTGCTAAAGTAAAAAACAATCTCACCTTTGAGCAAATAGTTCTTGAGTGAGGTTTTATTATGGCATGACACTAAGGGGTGTTAAATATGTCTGGCTTTTTTGTTTAATAATCTTCATCGACTTTTTCAAAAAATGTTAACAAACCCAAAACAAAGACCCATTATTAGTCAATTGAACAGCAGGTAAGATAACTTTATTAAATATTATTTGAAATATTGCTGTATTTCAGTTGACAGTTTTGCCATTTGATTATATTATAATAATTGAACAATTGTTCAAATGAATAAAGGAGATATTAGTATGAAAAAGAGTTATAAAATTGAAGTAGATTGTCCAAATTGTGCATTAAAAATGGAGGAAGCTGCCAAGCAGGTTGAAGGCGTAAAAGACGCAAGCGTAAATTTTATGCTCTTGAAGATGAATGTAGAATTCTGCGACGGCTATCAAAGCAAGGAAGTTATGCAAAAGGTTTTAGAAAGCTGTAAGAAAGTCGAAAAGGATTGCGAGATATATTTCTAATATGAATAAGAAACAAAAAGTTGTATTATACCGAATTATTGTTTCCTTCGTTTTGCTGATAGGGTGCGGCTTTATTCCTGTTGAAGGATTCTTTCAGTTTGTCATATATTTAATACCATACTTGCTTATTGGCTATGATATTTTGGATAAGGCAATTTACGGCATAAAAAATAAACAAATATTCGATGAAAATTTCCTGATGGCGATAGCCACAGTTGGTGCTTTAGCCTTACAGAATTACAAAGAAGCGGTTGCCGTAATGCTGTTTTATCAGATTGGCGAATTATTCCAAAGCTATGCAGTTGGTAAAAGCCGGCAGAATATTGCCGCTTTGATGGATATTAGGCCGGATTATGCCAATATTGAACAGGATGGCAAGCTAATTAAAGTTGATCCAAGTGAAGTTGAAATCGGTACGATTATTACGGTAACTTCAGGGGAGAAAATCCCGATTGACGGTATAGTGATCTTTGGTAGTGCCAGTTTAAATAACAGTTCGCTTACCGGCGAAAGCGCACCGGTTGAAGTTGGTGAAAATGATGAAGTGTTCAGTGGCGGAATTAACGTCGATGGCTTATTGAAAATAAAGACAACTAAACTGTTTGAAGATTCTACCGTCAGCAAGATTTTGGATTTGGTGGAAAATGCCAGCAGTTTAAAGAGCAAGAGCGAAGATTTTATCAGCAAGTTTGCCAGATATTATACTCCGATTGTTTGTTACTGTGCATTGTTTTTAGCTTTCGGGATGCCTCTTGGCAATTTGTTGCTGGGTAATGCCAGTCAATTCAGCGTCTGGTTATATCGGGCTTTAACCTTTCTAGTTATTTCCTGTCCTTGTGCGCTTGTTATTTCAATTCCGTTAAGTTTCTTTGCGGGAATCGGCGGAGCTAGCAGTCAGGGTATTTTGATTAAGGGTTCAAATTATTTAGAAACTCTTTCCAAAGTGAATTGTTTGGTATTTGATAAGACCGGTACAGTGACAAAGGGTGTATTTGAGGTAGATTCAATTCACCACAGCCCACTAGAGGATAAACAATTGCTGAGATACGCAGCTTTTGGCGAGCATTACAGCAATCATCCGATTGCTCGCAGCATAAAAACTGCCTATGGTGCAGAAATAGATGAAGAACTAATCAGTGAATATAAAGAGTTGGCAGGCAAAGGAGTCAGCTGCAAGGTTGAAAATGACAGTTTGTTAGTGGGAAACGATAAACTGATGGAGATGTTTGATGTTGTTTATTTGCCTTGTCATCAAATAGGAACGGTTGTCCATGTAGCATTAAATGGCGAGTATCTTGGTCATATTCTTATAAAAGACCAGATAAAAAAGGACAGTAAACAGGCGATCGAGCAACTACATAAAATCGGAGTAAACAAACTGGTAATGTTGACCGGCGACAGGGAAAATGTGGCCAGGGAAGTTGCCGAGCAATTGGGTATTGATGAAGTATACAGCCAGCTATTGCCTAATGAAAAAGTCGAAATTCTCGAACAACTGCTAGCATCAAAAAGAAATGATGAAATGGTGGGCTTTGTCGGAGACGGTATTAATGATGCGCCGGTTCTTACAAGAGCAGATGTCGGAATAAGTATGGGAGCCCTTGGCTCTGATGCGGCCATTGAAGCATCGGATGTTGTTTTGATGGATGACAACTTGCTGAAAATAGTAAAAGCTATTAAAATCAGTAAAAAGTGTCTAAGCATTGTGAAACAAAATATTGCTTTTGCGATTGGAATTAAGGTATTATGTTTAATATTAACCGTATTTGGATTCACCAGTATGTGGTTAGGCATATTCGCCGATGTGGGAGTAATGATTATTGCGGTACTCAATGCGATTAGAGCCCTATATGTTAAAAAATTATAAAGAGGTAATAAATGGTTGAATTAATTGATGAGAATGAATTGTATGATCTGGCAGAAATATTTAAAGTATTTGGTGATTCGACAAGAATTAGAATTTTGTTTGCCTTGTTTGATCAGGAAAAATCGGTCAGCGAAATCGCCAGAGAACTTACGATGACCGATTCGGCTGTTTCTCATCAACTTAAAATTTTGAAACAAAGTAAGCTTGTCAAGTCAAAACGCTGCGGCAAGCAAATGTATTATTCTCTCGCTGATGATCATGTTAAAACCATTATTGCGATGGGAAGAGAACATATCGAAGAATAAGAGCTTTTTTAGCTCTTTTTTTGTTAAAATATGGTATATTTTAAAAAATAAATGAAAGGATTTAAAAAGGTGATTTTATGCCTAGTCTACTTGCTCACAGTTTAGCTGGTGAAGTCGCATTACTTAAAAGCCAAATTAGTAAATTAAATCAAATTATTGTTAAGAATAAACCTCAGTATTATGTGGGGTGTCAGGGACCGGATATTTTTCTTTATTATCATAACCTGCCTTGGCAAAGTCATAAAAGCTATGGCAAAATCCATCAGCTTGCTTCCGTAAGCCACGAAGAAAAGGTAAATGACTGTTTTCAGTCGCTTTTAACTCAGGCAAAAGAAACGATGGATGATTCCTTAATCAGTTATGTTTGCGGTTATATGGCCCATCATTGTCTAGATCGGAATGCTCATCCTTATGTATATTATTGCACCGATTCTTGTGATAAAGACATTGGTTATTCGCATCAGTTGTTTGAATCTCAACTGGAATTGGGTATTCTGAATGAATATAAACTGGATGTTAAACAATATAACATTACCGAAAGAATCAGGAAAATTAAAAAGAAAAACAGTATTGTTGCCGCACTGGTCAAGATGACAAAGGAAGTTTATCAATGCCAATTAACTGATAAAGAAGTAGCGGACTGTCTTGACGATACCGCTTTTGTGGCCGGGTTTTTAAGAGATACTAACGGTAAAAAGACCGGTTTTATCAGCGCTTTGGAAAAAATCTTCTCTCTTGAAGGTCTGGCAACCAGTATGATTGTGCCAAAGGAGTATGATAATGCTCTGGATGCTATGAACTATCGGCAAAGCGTTTGGTGTCATCCGTGTGATAATTCCCTAAAATCGACGGATGGTTTTGTGCAGCTGTTTTCGACGGCAGTAAATGAACTGGTTGCGGAATTGGAATTGTTTGAAAAATATCTGTTTAATGATGGCAGTATTGATGATTTATTGGCGATTATCGGCAATAAAAGTTTCGCTACCGGAAAAAGTGATGGTTCAACGATGAAATTTTTTAAAAAAGACGAAAAAGAAGGCGCTAATAATATATAATATTAGTAAAGTTAGTTAACAATTTGGAGGAATATTTATGGATATATTGAAACTACTTACATCATTATCAACTGATTCCTTAGTATCTTCTGATACTATTTCAAAGGTATCTAAAGCCACTAATTCAACTGAAGAAGAAACAAAGGGAGTAGTAGATACTGCCTTGCCAATGCTGCTGCAATCAGTGCTGGGGAATTCTTCATCATCAAAAAGCGATTTGCTGACTAATCTTTTGTCGAATTTATCTTCAAAAGATGACGAAGAACAAAAAGACGAGGAAGAACAGGGAAATTCAATTTTAACCACTTTATTAGGAAGCGATAAGAATAATTTCTTGAATAAGATCGCCAAAAAACTAGGCTTGTCAACTGCACAGGTTACTTCAATTCTTGTGGCTATTGCTCCGATTGCTTTAAAACAGATAAGTAGTTTGATATCTACCGATACTTCAAGTAAGAGTAGTAGTGAAAAAAAGAGCACTACAACTAAAAAGTCAACTTCTACAACCAAGAGCAGCAGTTCTTCTTCCAGCAAGAAAACTACTTCGACTAAGAAAAGTGAAGAAACAGATGCAACTGATTTAATAAGTGATGTTGCTTCAGCTGTTTTAAGTAATTTATTGAAAAAATAGGAGGATAAATGTATGGCAGAAAAGAAAGAGAAAAAATATGTCGCTACAGAAAATGCCGGTAAAACCCCTGTAAAGACAACAAAAGAAGAAAGAAGACAAAAGGCTACTGGTAAAAGAGTTGCTGCTGTTATCTTTTGGTTATTAGCAGTTGCAATGGAAGTTTTATTCATTCTTATATTGAATAAAACAATCTGGTTCCCATTCTTTGTTGAAAATGATATTTGGGTATATATTGGCCTATTAGTATTGGATTTAGTATTTGTTATTATCGGTTCTCAGTTCTGGAAAAAGGCAAACGATGTTGATCCGGCAAGCGAAAAGAATAAGGTTAAATTTTTCTTGTGGAATCAGATGGGTTTGATCGTTTCGGTAATAGCATTCTTACCAATGATTATCATTTTGTTAAGCAATAAGGAATTAGACAAGAAAACAAAGAAGATCGTTTCGGCAGTTGCAGCAGTTTGTTTGGTAGTTGCCTGTGTAACCGGTATTGACTTTAGTCCAATCAGTGAGGAAGAAAGAAATACATTGGAAAGCACATTGACTGCTGAAGTATACTACACCCCTTTTGGTAAGAAATATCATACTCATGATGATTGTCAGGCTTTGGCAAACTCTACAACGATTTATCACGGCCCGATTGCTGATGCACTAGATGCAGGTAGAACTGAATTATGTAAGTTCTGTGCCGAAAAAGACGGTAATTAAAGCTCTTTTATGAGCTTTTTTATGTTGCGAATAAAAGAATATTTTGATATATAATATGTAAAAGAAAGAAAATGGAGGCAAATATTATGGGAAAATATGTAGTTAAAAGCAGCGAAACAGGTTGCAGTTTCACTTTAGTTGCAAGAAATGGCGAAGTAATCGGCAAAAGTGAACAATATAAGAGCCTGGATGCTTGCCGTAATGGAATTGAATCAGTTAGAAAAAATGCTGTAGTAGCAAATGTTGAAGATCAGACAGTTCCGGAAATCGTTGAATTTAAACATCCTAAGTTTGAAATTTATAAGGACAAGAGAGATGAATTCCGTTTCAGATTAAAAGCTAAAAACGGTGAAATCATTCTTGCTTCTGAAGGATACAAAGCAAAGGCTTCTTGCCGTAACGGAATTGAATCAGTCAAGAAAAATGCTGACAGTCCGGTAGTTGAGTAATTATTATAATAAAAATGTTTTAGCCAAGGGGGTAATGGACTTTCTTGGCTTTTTATCGGCAAATAAAAACAGATAGTTTTGTCTTAAAAAGAACAAAATCTGTATCTGTTTGAGAATTAATCGGTAAATACTTCGATATAACTGACGGTTTTCTTCGGGTCGACATTTTTAGTGCCATAGTAAGCATTCTGATACCAAAGAACAAAACCGCCATCATTATATAAAATACAGCAGGCTGGCAGTTGATGAAATTCATCTTTAGGATAAACCGCTTTATTTGCGTGCGATATTCCATAATAATCTAAAGCCTCCAATATTTTTGACCAGGAAGCCTGAGCTTTTCCCATCAGCGAAACAACTTCTGAAATCTCCACTTGGGCCAGCATTGCAACACAGCCATGACCGCATAGACCTTTTTGAGCAGGAATATCTTCAATATGGTCAATTTTTCTGATCGGGTGTTCTAACGAATAAGGACTATCGTGATTAATTCTGGTCAGTGTTTCGATTATTTCCAATTCAATTTCGTATTGTTCTGCTAATTTTAGTTGAGATAAGACCTGCTTGGTTAAGGGAATTAAATAATTGCCGTTTCCTTTAGGTATCAGTTTACATTCAAAGGTAATAGAGTCAATTGATACTTTGCAGGGGATATTGCCTTTTAAGCCGGTTTCTTGCCAAAGGTTCAGAGGGATTTTGATAAATGAACGCTTACCTTGCGGTTCGATGGTAGCGAAAAAATGAAAAATCATATAATATTTCTCCTTATTTATGCTTTATCATTAAGCTCTTCTACAGCTTGCAGTATTGATTTATTTGCGGTTTTCGAGAATGCTTCCAATTGCTTATCGGCTTGTAACTTGTGGACAATACAGCCCGGACCGTTAATACAACCGCCCGTACAGGCCATTCCTTCGATAAAATTACTATTGCTTAAATTCTTGCTCTTTTTCAGTAAAGCAACTTTTATTGCGTCTAAACCGCTGGCACTTTCGGCTTTAAACTGAATGTCTAAGCCCTGTTCTTTGATTGATTGACTGATAGCGTTAATTACACCGCTACTCTTTGCGAACATTCTGCCGAAGAAAGAGGCATTATCCAATTGAGTTTCCGGCAAATCATTAACGGAAATATCCTGACTGTCAAATAGCGCAACCATTTCTTCAAAAGTCAAAACGCAGTCAATATAATCCTTGACTTCCGCTTTTAAAGCTTCGGCTTTCTTGCTGATACAAGGACCGATAAATACGGTTGAACTGTCTGGATATTGTTCTTTCAATATTTTCCCCAACATAGCCATCGGTGAGAGATTGTGGGAAATCATTTCGACTAATTCGGGATGATGCAGTTGAACATATTTAACAAATGAGGGACAGCAGGATGAAAGCAAATATCCTTTTTCTGCCAATTCCCTTGCTTCTTCTTTGGCAACGACATCGGCTCCTAAAGCTACTTCAAAGACTTCGTCGAAGCCTAGCGTTTTTAAGGCGGTCACAACTTGAGTGAGCTTGCAGTCATCAAATTGGGTAGCGATGGCCGGCGCGATTAAAGCAAACAGTTTTCTTTGAGGATTTTGCCTGCTTTGCTTAATCAGATTAACCGCATCCAAGATAAATGATTTATCGGAAATGGCTCCGAAAGGACAGCTGACGACACAAAGACCGCACTGGATACATTTTTCATCGTTGATGTGAGCCGACATATCAGGATTAATGGAAATAGCTTTAACCTTGCAGGCATTCTGGCAAGGTCTTTTTCGTGAAGAGATTGCTGAATAAGGACAAGCCTTGGCGCACATACCGCACTCAATACACAGCGATTTGTCAATATGGGCGATTCGGTTGTGGTCGAATTTGATAGCCGATTTCTGACAGGCTGATGCGCAGCGTTGCGCCAAACAGCCTCTACAGGCATCAGAAACAGTAAAGCCGGCAGCCGGACATTCATCACAGGCAATTTCTATTACTTCAACAACATTAGGGTTATCTTTGTTTCCGCCCATAGCCAGTTTAATTCTCTCGGAGAGAATAGCTCTTTCCTTATAAACACAACAGCGAGCGGTTGGTATCTTTCCCGGGATGATTATGTTTGGTATTGAAAGACAATCCTGCAACAATGTGTCATTAAAAGCGCTTTTCGCAACTTCTTTCAAACATTCATGTTTCCAAAATTGTATTTGAGTTTCAAATTTATCCATAGTAACACCTCGTACAATTATTATAACTTGTTTTTGGACGTAATATGATAAAATATATAAATAAGGTTGGTGGAAATATGCATTTTGTCTTTATTATTAACCCCTATGCAGGAGCAGTAAATTCAGAGGAGAAGCTGCTGAAACAATTAGAGAAAGATACATCATTAGATTATTCGATTTATTATACAAAATACAGCGGTGATGCAACTTCTTATGTCAAAAATCTGCTGGAAAACAACGACACAATGCAGCAGTATTGTTTTGTTTGTTGCGGTGGGGATGGTACTATCAATGAAGTGATAAACGGTATGGCAGGGCAGGATAACTGTTGTTTTAGCGTTTATCCTTGCGGCAGCGGAAATGACTATGTAAAATATTTTGGCGGAGAGCAGCTGTTTACCGATATCAGTAAATTTAAGGAAGGCACAATCGAGGAAGTTGATATTATGGAAGTAAACGGAAGATATTGTGCCAATGTGGTAAATTTGGGCTTTGAAACACAGGTAGTTAAGTTTATGCACAAGGTTAAAAGGATTCCGGTTATCGGCGGTAAACATTCTTATACCACTGGATTGGTAATGGCATTGTGTACGGCTTTGGTCAATAAGTATGAAATAGTGGCTGATGGTCAGCTGGTTAATCCGGAGGGAAAATTCTTATTGTGTACTTTAGCTAACGGCAGTTATGTCGGTGGGGCTTATAAATGCGCTCCGTTAAGTCAGATTAATGATGGACTGATGGAATTGTGTATGGCCAGATGTATGAATTTGATTAAGCTTGTATCTTTGATTAATGTTTATAAGGAAGGAAAACATATCGGTAACGATAAGTTCAAGAAATATATCGAATATCGTCAGGTAAAAGAAGTAAGTGTTCAAGCGGAAAAACCCGTTACTTTATGCCTTGATGGTGAAATCATCGAAAGCAAGCAAGCGACAATCACAAACCACCAAAAAATGTTGAAATTCTATGTGCCAAAGCAGTAAAAACTGTTGACTTTAGCGAGGAGATTTTGTTAAGATATATAAGCATGTTAAAGAGCCTGAAACGGCTCTTAATAACGTAGCGTTTAGGCACACCCGGTTATGTGTGCATAGGAAAGGAGGATAACCATGCCTACAATAAATCAATTAGTTCGTAAAGGACGCGAAAGTAAGCAATGGAAATCTGCATCACCTGCTTTGAATAGAGGCTATAACTCATTAAAACGTAGCACTACATCAATTAGTGCTCCACAAAAGAGAGGAGTTTGTACTCGTGTTGGTACTATGACACCAAAGAAGCCAAACTCAGCTTTAAGAAAATATGCCCGTGTACGTTTAAGTAACGGTATGGAAGTTACAGCTTATATTCCAGGAATCGGTCATAACTTACAGGAACACAGCGTAGTATTAATTCGTGGTGGACGTGTAAAGGATTTACCAGGTGTAAGATATCATATTATTCGTGGCACTATGGATTGCGCTGGCGTTAACGAACGTCGCCAGGGTCGTTCATTATATGGTGCTAAGAAACCAAAAGCATAATCGTTGATGAAAGGAGGACAACGCAATGCCAAGAAAAGGACATATTGCTAAGAGAGATGTATTAGCAGATCCAATTTATAATTCAAAGCTAGTTACTCGTTTAATCAACCGTATTATGGTTGATGGTAAAAGAGGAACAGCACAATCAATTTTGTATAACGCATTTGCAATTGTAGAAGAAAAAACCGGCAAACCAGCAATGGAAGTTTTTGAATCTGCACTTGATAATATCATGCCTGTTCTTGAATTGAAACAGAGAAGAGTTGGTGGTGCAAACTACCAGGTTCCAGTTGAAGTTTCTCAAGAAAGAAAATTAACTTTAGGTTTAAGATGGTTGGTAAACTATTCTCGTTTACGTAGTGAAAAGACAATGGAATTACGTTTGGCTAACGAAATTATTGATGCATCAAATGGAACAGGTGGATCAGTTAAAAAACGTGAAGACACTCATAAGATGGCTGAAGCTAACAAGGCTTACGCACATTATCGTTTCTAGGAAAAACAATTTATGTCACGTGAATTTGATTTGCAACATACCAGAAATATCGGCATAATGGCTCACATTGACGCCGGTAAAACAACAACTACAGAACGTATTTTGTACTATACAGGAAAGACTCATAAAATCGGAGAAACTCATGATGGTACAGCTGTAATGGACTGGATGGAACAAGAACAGAAAAGAGGTATTACAATTACTTCTGCTGCTACTACTGCTACCTGGAATGGTTGCAGAGTAAATATTATCGATACTCCGGGCCACGTTGATTTTACCGTTGAAGTTGAAAGATCATTAAGAGTCTTAGATGGTGCGGTTACTGTCTTAGATGCTAAAGCCGGTGTTGAACCACAAACAGAAACAGTATGGCGTCAGGCAACTACTTATGGAGTTCCTAGAATCGTCTTTGTTAATAAGATGGATGCTACCGGCGCTGACTTCATTATGTCATACCAGTCAATCGGAAAGAGATTAGGCGCTAAAGCTTGCCCAATTCAGCTTCCAATCGGTTGTGAAGACCACTTTGACGGAATTGTCGATGTAATTACTAAGAAAGCTTATAAGTTTACTAATGATTTACGCGGCCATGATGAAGAAATCGATGTACCGGCTGATTTAGAAGCTGATTTAGAGACCTATAGAGAACAACTTCTGGAAATGATTTCAGAATATGATGATGAATTCATGATGAAGGTTCTTGAAGGCGAGGAAGTAACAGTTGAAGAAATTAAGACTGTTCTGCGTAAGGCTGTTTGTGCCGGTGATTTCTTCCCGGTATTAGCCGGAGCTGCTTATAAGAATAAGGGTGTAGTTCAGATGCTTGATGCTGTTGTTGACTACTTGCCGTCTCCTTTAGATGTTAAACCGATTAAGGGAACTGATAAGGATGGCAGTGAAGTACATGTTACAGCCAGCGATGAAGGACAATTCGTTGCTTTAGCATTCAAGATTATGACAGACCCATTTGTTGGTAAGCTGACTTACTTCAGAGTATATTCCGGAAGTGCTAAAGCCGGCTCTTATGTATACAATACAACAAAGGGTCAAAAAGAAAGATTCGGACGTATTATGCAGATGCATGCTAACCACCGTCAAGATATTGACGAAGTACATGCAGGTGATATCGCTGCTGCTATTGGATTCAAATATACAACAACAGGCGATACATTATGTTCAGAGGGAAGCGACTTCACCTTAGAATCAATGGTATTCCCTGAACCGGTTATTAATATGTCAGTTGAACCTAAAACAAGAGCAGACCAGGACAGAATGGGAACTGCACTTGCTAAGTTGGCAGAAGAAGATCCAACATTCAAAACATATACCGATACTGATACCGGTCAGACAATTATCGCCGGTATGGGTGAATTACACTTAGATATTATTGTCGATCGTATGAGAAGAGAATTCAATGTTGAGTGTAATGTCGGAAAACCTCAGGTAGCATATCGTGAAACAATCACCAAAACTGCTGAATGTGAAGGTAAATTCGTCAGACAGTCAGGTGGTCACGGTCAATATGGTGATGTTTGGATTAGATTTGAGCCTAATGAAGATAAAGGATTTGAATTTGTCGATGCTACAGTCGGCGGATCGGTTCCAAAAGAATTCATTAAGCCAACCGAAGACGGCTTAATTGCAGCATTATCGGGCGGTTTACAAGCCGGTTATCCGGTAATCAATATTAAGGCAACTCTGTTTGACGGTAGTTATCACGAAGTAGACAGTAGTGAAAATGCCTTCAAGATTGCAGCTGGAATGGCTTTGAAAGAAGCCGCAAAGAAATGTGCACCTGTATTACTTGAGCCAATCATGAATGTTGAAATTGTTGCACCAAGCGAATATTTAGGCAGCGTAATGGGAGATGTTGTTTCACGCCGTGGTCAGATTGTTGATCAGGAAGAAAGAAATAACGCTATTGCTGTTAAGGCGATGGTACCATTAAGCGAGATGTTCGGATATGCAACAGCATTAAGATCATGTACTCAGGGAAGAGGAAATTACATTATGCAGATGGATCATTACTCACAAGTTCCATTCTCAATTACCCAGGAAATAATTAAACGCAATAACGGTTAGGATATTGCTTTAAATTATGATTTGCTTTAAAATATTTTATAGTGAAAATTAGGAGGAAATTTATCAATGGCAAAAGAAAAATTTGACAGAAGTAAAGAGCATGTTAATATTGGTACTATTGGACATATCGACCATGGTAAAACTACTTTAACTTCTGCTATCACAAAGACTTTAGCTGATCAAGGTTTAGCTGAAGCAAAGGCATACGATCAAATCGACGGTGCACCAGAAGAAAAAGCTCGTGGTATTACTATTAATACAGCACACGTTGAATATCAAACAGCAAAACGTCACTATGCACACGTTGACTGCCCGGGCCATGCTGACTATATCAAGAACATGATTACCGGTGCTGCTCAGATGGATGGTGCTATCTTAGTAGTAGCTGCTCCAGATGGACCAATGCCACAGACAAACGAACACGTATTATTAGCAAGACAGGTAGGCGTTCCTGCAATGGTTGTATTCTTAAATAAGTGCGACATGATGGAAGGCCAAGAAGAATTCATCGACTTAGCTGAAATGACAGTACGTGAATTATTAGACAAATACGGATTCGATGGTGACAACTGTCCAGTTATCCGTGGTTCAGCATTAAAGGCTATGGAAGGCGATCCAGAAGCTAAGAAACAGATTTTAGCATTAATGGATGCAGTAGACGAATTCATTCCTTCTCCAGCTAGAGAAGATGACAAGCCATTCTTAATGGCTATCGAAGATACAATGACAATCACTGGACGTGGTACAGTTGCTACAGGACGTGTTGAACGTGGTGTATTAAAAGTTAACGAACCAGTTGAAATCGTTGGTATCAGAGAAACTCAGAAGTCAGTTGTTACAGGTCTTGAAATGTTCAGAAAGACTTTGGAATACTGCCAGGCTGGTGATAACATCGGTGCATTATTAAGAGGTATTTCAAGAGATCAGATCGAACGTGGACAAGTTTTAGCTAAACCTGGTTCAGTTCATCCTCATACAAAGTTCAAGGCTCAAGTTTACGTATTAAGTAAAGAAGAAGGTGGACGTCATACTCCATTTGTAAGTAACTATCGTCCTCAATTCTACTTCAGAACTACTGACGTAACAGGCGTTATTTCATTACCTGAAGGTGTTGAAATGTGTATGCCAGGCGATAACGTTGAAATGACTGTTGAATTAATTCACCCAATCGCTGTTGAATTAGGTACTAAGTTCTCTATCCGTGAAGGTGGTAGAACTGTAGGCGCAGGCAACGTTACTGAAATTATTGCTTAGTCTTAGATAAGTATTAGATCAAAAAGGAGCTGTAAAAAAATAAACAACTCAAACAAATACAAAATAAAACCCTA
>JBJFHD010000109.1:0-2123 GCA_051893335.1 Erysipelotrichaceae bacterium
ACGCATATACTTGGAAGAAGGAGCCGAAGGTCTTATGAAAGAAAGACGAGGCAGAACTTGTTCCGCCGGCGGAACAAGGAAAGGACGCCCACCAAAGTTGGATAAAAAAGTTGAAGAAGATTTAATAGCTGAAAACCAAAGGCTCAGAATGGAGATAGAATACTTAAAAAAATTGGATGCCTTAGTTCGGAAGAGAGAGCAAGAGGAAAGGAAAAAGCAGCAATAGTCAATGAATTAAGGCAATACTTCCCTCTGAAAGACTTATTGCAACTGTCCGGCTTACCTCGTAGTTCCTTTTATTACTACATAAAACAATTATCTAACAACAAATACGAGGTAGAAGAAAAAGAAATACTTAATATCTTTGAAACCAACAAAGGTAGATATGGATACCGTAGAATAACTGATGTTTTACATAACCGAGGTTATGTAATTAATCATAAAACAGTATTAAAGTTAATGAATAAGCTTGGTTTAAAGGGTAAACAGCGGAAGAATGACCATTACCACTCATACAAGGGTGAGGTAGGTAAGGTCGCAGACAATCTTTTGAAAAGAGACTTTACAGCAAACAAACCTTTCGAGAAACTAACAACAGATGTCACACAGTTTAAGGTTTGCGACCAAAAGGTATATTTATCTCCTGTTATGGACTTATTCAACAGAGAAATTGTGGCATACTCAATTTCAACAAGTCCTAACCTATGGCAGATTAGAGAAATGCTTGCCGGTTTATTTAAGAAGTTACCAAAGGATGCAAGACCCTTATTTCATTCAGACCAAGGCTGGCAATACCAACACATCGAATACCAGCGTTTATTAGCAGAACATAACATTACTCAAAGTATGTCCCGAAAAGGAAATTGTATGGATAACGGAGCAATGGAAAACTTTTTCGGCAGGCTTAAAGTTGAAATGTTTTACGGCGAAAAATTCGAAAGTGTTAACACTTTCATTGATGAATTAAAGAATTACATAGATTACTACAATAACGAAAGGATTTCTGCAAAATTAAAAGGAATGAGCCCTGTGCAGTACAGAACTCATTCACTTACAATTTAATATTTAATTTTGTCTAATCTTTGGGGTTCACTTCAAAGCTATCTGCTTTTTTATTTCTCGCACTCAGCAAGAATCATACGATGAAGCTCTTTTGCAGGAAGAGGTAATGAATATCCTCTTTTAGTAACAAGGCTGATTCCGCGTTCCGGAATCGGCTCTTTTAATAAAATAGGATAAATACCGCCTGACTGCGTTTCGCTTTGCAAAAACTCCTCAGGTACAAATCCGATACCGAGATTATGTTTTACCAACGGAATTATCTGATCGGCAGTTGCCGCTTCAATATCAGGCGAAAAATTGTAACCATGCTTAATAAACAACCGGAAATAAAATGTATATGTCGAAGTTGTATCGCCCAAAGATATTATCGGATAATTTGTCAGCTGTCGTAAAGACAATTCTTCTAAATCTTCAAAAGCATGGTGAAAAGTATCTCCGCAAACCGCAACTTCACGAAAAGTTTTCAGCTTTTTCTCCCTGATTTCAGGCTCTGTATCCATCGGGGTTGTAACTACTGCCAAATCCACAAGACCGCTTTTAAGTATAGATACCGCTTGCGGAGTCGAAACATTACATATTTTAATTCGTACTCCGGGATATTTTTGACGATAACGGTTTAAAATCGGAAGTAAAAAGCAACGCAAAGCTATTTCACTGGCTCCGATTGAAACAATGCCTCTCTGCAAACTTTTTTTAAGTGAAATTTCTTCTTCGCCTGCTTGTATATGCTCAAATGCAATAGAAATATGCGAATACAGCTTTTCGCCGTCGGCAGTAAGTTTTACCCCTTTATTTGAGCGTATAAATAATGTGCAGCCAAGCTCGCTCTCAAGATTTCTAATGGTACGCGTCAGATTCGGCTGATTACTGTAAAGTACTTCGGCCGCATGAGTAAAACTGCCGTATTTTGCAACATAATAAAAAACTTTATAGTATTCGTAACTTACAGACATAATATTTCTCCTATTAATATCAAATTGATATATCAAAGATATAAATTATACATTTTACATATAACCGCAAACCTATTATACTATTAATAGAGTTAATAAGTCAAGAAA
>JBJFHD010000110.1:0-38285 GCA_051893335.1 Erysipelotrichaceae bacterium
GATTACCCACCCCGAAGCCGGTATCGATAAGCAATGCCTTTTCAGGACCCACAATTAAGTAGTGCCACATATCACCGCATGTTCTTGATAAGCCTTCAGTAAATATCGCATATAAATTATCTTTGTAATGATATACTTCGGCATAAGGGTTAATCAGCGGATAAAATGATTTGATGTTACTGAATTCCCTGAGAACCTTCAGGAAAGACCATCTTGACGGTTTTTCCGGTTCCGGATTAATCCTGCATGATTTTAATTGCGACTCTATTGGTCGGGGATTCATATTCATATTTTACCTCCTATTATATTTCTCTTTACTTAATCTAAACACAGCAAATCAACTTAGTCAATAAAAATGAACGTTTTAGTCAAAACGCTCATTTTTTCTTCTCATTCAATCATTTTGTATAGCACTATACCAATTCTCTCAATAATTGATCTAATTGAGTAAAGCTGTAAACCGTATAATCGGCAAGATTGTCATCAACAACCTGATGACGATGATTATACCAGATTGACTTCATATTGGCTGTTTTACTGCCTATAATATCGCAGTTATAAGAATCACCGATAAAATAACAGTCTTCAACTGCGCTGCCGCATCTTTCAGCAATAATTCTAAAAATCTTTTCTTCGGGTTTGCGACAGGCAACATCATCGGACACGATAATTTTATCCTTATCGATAAACTGTTCAACATTTAATTGATGAATCTTGCCCCATTGATGCTCACTTGGTCCGTTGGTAACAATTGCCAACTTGGCATTATGTTTTAAATAGGCCAATAACTGCTGCATTTCTAAAGAAAGTGTGATACTTTTTTGCTGAAAGAGGTAATTCAAATGAATATCGTATGCCTTCTGTTCATCAACCTCAATACCGAAATCACTTAAAGCGTGCTTTATTCTGCCGACATACATTCCTTTAGTGTCAATCAGACCGGCTTTTTGTTTGTCATAATAAACATCACTATAGTGTCTACTTAACAAAAACAAATCTTTTTTAATTGATTCATCAACAATTATGCCCTCACTTGCCAAAGATCTGAAATAGGGTAAAGATACATCATATAAAGTATCATCCAAATCAAAAATAAATGTTTTCATCAAGCTAATCCTTTCTATTGAGCAAAAACTCTTTTTCAAAACCGGCAGCCAATTTGGCAATATTCTCTTGAATTACCGTTTCCATATCGATATCTATCACTTGGAAGCACTGTCCAATGTACCCTAAGTTTTTAACCAGTTTTTGATATTCGTATATTTCCATATCAGCTTCCCCCTGAGTGATATTATAACAAAACTGCTGCTAAAGAAATAGTAAATAGCAGTCCTAATCAAAGATTTTCTATCAGTCATTTACAAAATGCTTACCTTTTTTTACGGGATAAAATAATTATCATTTAGACAGGAATTTGCTATAATAGAGCAACAGGAGGTATAGAGTTATGTGGTATTACATTGTATCAATTATTCTATTTTTTGTCAGTATCGTTATCTCAATGTCTGTTAACCTGTCATTTAAGAAGTATTCTTCTGTATACGCTAAATCTACCGGCGCTGATGCCGCTACAAAAATCTTAAATTATTGGGGAATAGACGGCATTAAAATCCATTCAATATCAGGAAATCTAACCGATAACTATAACCCGGTCAATAAAACATTGAATTTGAGCAGTTCGGTCTTTTCTAACAGCAGTGTTTCGGCTATCGCCGTTGCAGCTCATGAATGCGGTCATGCTTTGCAGGATGCTGAGGGTTATCCGCTTTTAAAGTTAAGAAAAACGCTGATTCCCATCGCCAATTTTTCATCTTACGGTTCATACTTTATTATCCTTTTAGGTATCCTGATGGATGCAGCTAACTTAATCACTATCGGAGCAATTCTTTTTTCGTTAATTGTCTTGGTTAATTTGGTTACTTTACCGGTAGAGATAGATGCTTCCAACAGAGCCTTAGCCATTATCGATCAGCTGGATTTAGTCCAGCCTCAAGATATGAAAGGCTGTAAACTGGTATTGAGAAGTGCCGGCTTAACTTACTTCGTGGCTCTGGCATCATCGCTGTTAACCTTATTCAGATATATTTCCATTGCTAACAGCCGAAAAAGAAGAGATTAAAGGCAAGAAAAAACTTCTTGTCTTTTCTTTTGCCCATTTTAATCATCTATATCAATAATTGCGGATTTTTATTTAAGATGTCCCTGATTTTTGTTAAAATATCTAGGAGGTGATTTAAGTATGGAAGCAAGAAATGTGTCAATGATCATGGATTTTTATGAGCTCACGATGTCAAATGGTTATTTTACCGATAACACCATTGACCATAATCAAAGAGTTGCTTTCGATGTATTTTTCAGAAAAATACCGGATAATGGCGGATTTGCGATTTATGCCGGTTTACAACAAATAGTAGATTACATTTTAAATATGCATTTTGAAAAAGAAGATATCGAATATTTAAGGTCATTAAATACCTTTGATGATGCCTTTTTAGAATATCTGGCCAATTTCCATTTCAGAGGTGATTTATACAGTTTCAAAGAAGGAACCATCATGTATCCTAATGAACCGATTATTACCGTCGTTGCTCCTTTAATCGATGCTCAATTAATCGAAACGGAAATTCTTTTACAAATCAATCACCAATCTCTAATTGCGACAAAAGCTAATCGTATCGTTCGAGCTGCCAAGGGAAGAAGCATTTCTGATTTCGGTGCCCGCCGGGCGCATAATAATGACTCGGCAGTTTATGGAGCTAGAAGCTGCTATATCGGCGGAGTCGACTCAACTGCTACTGTGCTTGCCGGACAAAAGTTTAATATCCCCATCTCCGGAACCATGGCTCACAGCTACGTCATGTATTATCAGGATGAATTTTTAGCTTTTAAGAAATATGCTCTAACCTATCCCGATAATGTTGTTTTGCTTATCGATACTTATGATGTAATAAAAAGCGGTGTAGTTAATACTATCAGACTGCAAAAAGAAGTGCTTGACCCAATCGGCAAAAAGGTCAAAGCAGTCAGATTGGACAGCGGAGACTTAGCCTATTTATCAAAAAAAGTCAGAAAGATACTGGATGATGCCAATATGAGCTATTGCAAGATCATTGCCTCTAACTCCTTAGATGAATATACCATCACATCACTGATTAACCAGGACGCTCAAATTGATTTTTTCGGAGTAGGCGAAAGAATGATCACCGCTAAAAGCGATCCGGTTTTCGGGGCCGTATACAAAATCGTAGCGGTTGAAGAAAACGGCGTCTTCCAACCGAGAATAAAAATATCGGAAAATGTCGAAAAAATAACCAATCCGTGTTTGAAACAAGTCTATCGTATCTTTGATAGCGAAAACAAAGCAATTGCCGACTTGCTGGCTCTTAATGATGAAAAAGTGGATTTATCGACAAAATACCGCTATATCAGCGCCGATAAGCCATGGAAAGAACGTTATTATGAAAACTGCCAAGCCCAACCGCTTTTACAATTAATCATTAAAGAAGGAAAGCTGGTCAGTGAAATGCCTTCATTAAAGGAAATTCGAGACTTTGTTGACTATCAGTTGGAACATTTAATTTGGAAAGAAGAACAGCGTTTTGAAAATCCGCACAAGCATTATATGGATATGAGTGTTCAACTCTACAACACCAAGATGGAATTATTACACCGAAAGAGAGGGCATGATGAATAATATCGTTGTAATCTTCGGTACCTTTAATCCCTTGACAATGGCCCATATCCAGATTGGATTGCTGGCCAAAGAAAAAGTCAAGGCTGATAAAGTAATTTATGTCGTCGCAAAAGACTCCTTTCTTAACGACTGGAAAAAAATGGATTCAAATTCTGTGATGGCTTCACCAATTCGTTTTGAGCTAATGCGTCAGGCTCTTAGCCCTTACGATTTTACGGTCAGCGATATTGAAATAACCAATCAATCCGACGGTAAAACCTATAATAGTATTAATCTGTTAAAATCCTATTACCCTGACAGCAATTTCTACATCGTTATGGGAACTGATAAAGTCGGCGAACTGCATAGCTGGTATCAAGGGGAACAGTTAATCAGTGAAAACAAATTTTTAATTATCGACCGAGATGATACTACTTTAGCTGATGTCATCAGCCAAAGTCCCTTAGCCGGTAAATATTCGGACAATTTTATTTCAATCGCAAATCAGAAGTTCTCTTCACTCAGTTCCACCAAAATCAGAGAGGCTTATCTTTCTAATGAGCTTGAGAAATATCGTAGCGATTTACCGGAAAATATCTACGAGTATCTAATGAAACATAAAAATATTTTCAAGAAAGGAAACCACAATATGACAAATCTGCACAGCTTTGTAAAGGTAGCTACTGCCTCATTTACCCTTCGACTGGGTGATGTAGACTATAACAAACAACAGGTTATCAAGCTAGTTCAACAAGCCGCCGCTAATAATGCGGAATTAATCGTCTTTCCTGAACTCACCTTGACCGGTTATAGCTGCGGTGATATGTTTCTTAGAAGCGAATTAACCGAAAAAGCGAAAGATGTCCTTGTTGAAATTGCTGAAAGCTTAACCGAAATCGAGGGCGATGTTGATCCGCTGGTAGTATGCGGTCTGCCATATCGCCATAACGACAAGCTTTACAATTGTGCTGCCTATCTACATAATGGAGAAATCTTAGCCTTATCGGCTAAAACATATCTGCCGAATTATAATGAATTTTATGAAAAAAGGTGGTTTGCTTCCGCTTTGGAAAACAAAGACAATTATACTGTCATCAACGGCAAGCAAATTCCTTTTACAACCAATGTTATCATAGATACTGCTTCTAAAATGAAAGTCGGCTGCGAAATCTGTGAAGATTTATGGGTTAATCAACCGGTAAGTATCAGTCACTGCAAGGCTCATGCTAACATTATCGTGAACCTCAGTGCCTCAAATGAGCTGGTAACTAAACATCAGTATCGCACTGATTTGGTAAGAATGATATCAGCCAGCAACAACTGTGCTTATCTTTATGTTTCCAGCGGCCATGGCGAAAGTACAACCGATGTGGTTTACAGCTCAGCCCATCTGATCAGTCAAAGCGGCACAGTCTTAGTTGACGATAAACAATCATTTAAGCAAGACAGTAAAATCTCTTATGCCCTAATTGATTTGGAAAGAATTGAAAATGATCGAATCAGACTTAATTCTTGCCAGCAAGACAGCCAAAATCCTTATCTGCATATCAGTATCACCACTAATCGAAAGCCTTTGACTCTTTTGCCTGAATATGTTAATCCATATCCGTTTATCCCGGCTGATAAAGCCAAAAGAAGCCAAAGATGTAAAGAGATTCTCCAAATTCAGGCAACCGGACTGGCTACCAGACTACAAAAAATCAACTGTAAAAAAACCGTCATCGGCATTTCGGGCGGTTTGGATTCGACATTGGCCTTACTGGTCATTAAAGAAGCCTATGATTTACTGGATTACCCGTACAGTGATATTATTGCCATAACCATGCCGGGTTTCGGCACTTCAAAGCAAACAAAATCATCAGCCGACCGACTGATGAAAGCGATTGGAGTTACAGCTTTGACTATCGACATTACCCAAGCCTGCAAAGTTCACATGAAAGATATCGGGCAAAAGGAAGACAACTATGATGTGACATTTGAAAATATCCAAGCCCGGGAAAGAACCCAGATTTTGATGGATATGGCCAATAAGGTTAACGGTATCGTTGTCGGTACCGGTGATTTAAGCGAATTGGCCTTAGGCTGGTGTACATATAATGGCGACCACATGAGCAATTATGCCGTGAATGTTTCTGTCCCGAAAACACTGGTAAAATTCATTATTGAAACCTACAGTGAAAACTGTCCGCCATATTTACATGATGTTTTAATTGACATCTGCAATACCGTTATTTCACCGGAACTAATTCCGACTGATGAAAACGGCAACATTGCCCAGTCAACCGAAGCGGTTATCGGAAAATATGATTTACACGATTTCTTCCTTTATCACTATATTCGTAACGGCTTCAGCAAGGAAAAAATTCTCGATTTGGCTTGCATAGCTTTCAAGCCGTTAAATATTTCTAAACCACAAATCGAAGAAACTTTAAATACCTTTATCCGTCGTTTCAAAACCAATCAATTCAAAAGATCGTGTTTACCTGACGGACCAAAAGTCGGAACAGTCAGCCTTTCTCCTCGAGGAGATTGGCGTATGCCTTCAGATTATCAAGGATAATCTGAAGGTTTTTTCTTAGAAAATGTTGCAGTCACGACTCAAAAGATTATCGCTGGCTTTTTGCAGTAAATCCTGACTGGCTAATATATAGGTATTCCCCTTTGTACGGGTAATGGCCGTATAGACAATCTGCCGATTTAACAAAGGATGCCCCAGCTTACTTGGCAAAATAACCAAGATATTATCGTAATCTGAGCCTTGGGATTTATGGATTGTAATGGCATATGCCAAATCAATTTCACTTTGATTAATCAGGCGCAACGGATAGAACAGATAACTCCCCAGTTTAAAAATACTGTCCTTTTTATAACCATCACTATTGTAAAGCAATGAAGTCTTTTTAATCATAAAGAAAGCAGTGTTGCTGTCTTGGATTGTCACAATTATCCCACTGTCTCCGTTATAGAGGTCTAGGGTTCGATTATTCTTATTGATCATCATAAGCTGACCGGGATATTGATATAACACATCTGTTGAAATCGATTTATCGATGCAGATATTTTTTATCATATTATTGATATTCCTTACTCCACCATAACCGAGATTTTCTGCTGCAAGGATTTTAGCTTGCAAAGTCAAATCAAATAGTTCATCCAATTTTTTGTCATCATCAAGTTTAAGATTAATCGCCTTTTGTTGCAGTTGACGATAGAAATGTTGCGCCCATTTCGTACACATTTCAGCAATTATCTGTTTATTCTCATTGGGATTTTCGCCATATTGATAATAGTAAATCGGGCAATTTTCCTTATCAGTTTGTTCGATAACAAACTGGAGGTAGTTAGCCCATTTATTTTGAGCCATTGTCAACAATTGCCCATTATTTACCGCACTGGCCAGGGCGAATATTTCAGTATTTTGCGAAAAACGTCTTGACTGGTCCAATTCAACGATGTTTTCATTATCGATTAAATATTCGCTTTGCAGTAATGCGCTAAAGACCGCTCCGCAGTCAACGGAAGGTAGCTGGTTTTTGTCACCCATAATAAAGACTCTGGCCGAATCGGGAATACTTTCTAACAATGAAGAAAACAAACAAATATCTATCATACTGGCTTCATCGATAATAAAGATTGAATCATTAGAAAACTGATGGGATCTATTATAGCTAAAACAAGCGGTTTTATTGTCGATCTCAAGTAAACGATGTATCGTAGCCGGCTGTAAACCGGCAACAATATCTAATAATGCCTGATTTTCTTCTTTATACTGCTCAGTAAGACAATCCAGCGTTGAGATAATCGATTCTTTCATCCGGCTGGCAGCCTTACCGCTTGGAGCAACAAGATAAACAGCCGAAGTTTTCTGGTTTGTTAATATAGATAGCAGCAAAAACAAAACACAAGTTGTTTTTCCCGTTCCGGGTCCCCCGGTGATAATCAAATTCTTCTTTATTCCTTTTTCAACAGCTTCCTTTTGTTTTTCCGATAATGAAAAGTTCTCTTTTGTGCATTTGCGGTAATCAAAATTTGCCGAAGAAGAATAACACATAGTAAATAAACGCTTAATTGAAGCAGCTATATTCTTTCTGGCGCTATTATACTTTCTTAAATACAGCCAATTATCTTCCACAACAAAGATTTTTCCCGGTCCAATAACAGTGTCTATTTCTGAGTTGCGTATTTTAGCTAAATATTCTTCGACAAGACACTGATTACTAATGGCCTTGATTTGGGCAATCTGTTCGCTGTTTAAACTATCCGTTTCCGCCAGCATTATTTCAACTGCCTCAATCTTTTTCTGCCATTTATCCTTTAGCTGCGGCAAACACAAACTCATTGTCGTATTGCCATCATCAATTAAGGAAAAATAAATCGTAAACAAATTCAAAAGCGGCTGCTTATCAGGCCGATCTTCAAGCAACTTTTCAATCAAATCCAGAATGTAACCCCAAATAGGAGTAATAAACTTGTTTTGAAGTAAAATAGTGTAAAAATGATTCATTATACCCTCCTATTGTTTTACTTTGTCCTGAATTATTTCCTCAAAAGAGTTCTTTAAATCGTCATAACTGTTCCAGCTTTGACAATAAATGCCGTTACTGGTATCTTTTACAGCTCCCCTTAAAAAGACATAACAGACTCCAGCGAAATGTTTTTGAAAGATTTCCGATTTGGTTTCTTGAGGATATTTCTCAGCTAATGCTTCGATCAAATAATAGCCATATAAGGTGCGCTGAATAGAATAACTGTCATCAACGTGCTTTTCTAATTGTTTTAAATCACTATAACTATTGAACTGCTGATTCAAACTGTCACTCTTCCAGTCGATTATCAGGACCCTATCATCAACTTGAACTAATAAATCAATAAAACCGTTGAAGTAGTTTTTCAACTGTTCTGATTGAAGTCTTACATTAAATTCACATTCCGCCCTTTTGTTGTTATTTGAAATTTTGGCAAGTCTAATGGTTTCTCCTTTATATTCGCCGCCGGAAAAAACCGGAATATCGCTATTTAAGACATTATCAACCATTTCCTGCAATACAACTGACCAGTTATCATCATAGACAATTTGCTGAGCAGTAAAGCAAGCCTTGATAACCCTAGTCAAATTATCTTGGTACTTAGTGAAATCCAGCTGTTCAAATATTTCATGCATGGCCGTTCCGACCGCTGCTCCTTTAGGGAAATCCGGCGGAAAACTGACTGGATTTTGATTAAGCACATATTTGACTTGGGCTACAACTTTTTTTCGATCATATTTAGCCAATCCTTCGATGTTCTCATCACTGTCAACCACAATCCCATTTGAATTAGTGACACTGTTTTCACCATCTTCTATTTGCTGAATCGGATGCGATAAACTGGAATATGAATACATTTGGACACGATTCGATTTAATCTGACCAATCAGCTGCTTGAGAATTCCTTCTTGCTTATCAAAGCTGAGATTACAAGTTTGTTTCGGTTCAGAAATTAGAATTTCGCTTACCTGTTTTCTAAGTGTTTGATAATCGGTTGATTTATCAGTGATTAGACGGTATAATTCCCTTTCGTTTCTAACAAACTTACAAATTGAATTAGTCAAAAAATCATCAAATTTCTTTGATACTTTAATAAATTTTTCATAATAAGGTAAAACTAAAAGATATTTGGCTCTGGTATAGGCAACATAGAACAGCCTTTTCAGCTCCTGATATTGTTCAAGATTAACTTGGTCACTGTCCTTATCCAAAGAAATTACCGGATTTGACTTACCACCGCTTGTTTTTCGATAGGAATAAATCTTATTACTTTTAGGAAATTCCTTAAAGCCGGCTACGGAAATAACTACAGGAAACTCCAGGCCTTTTGAGGCATGAATTGTCATTATTTTTACGCAGTTAAAGTCGGTGCTTTTTTCCACCAGGTTAATCCCATCAGTGTCATCATCATCTTTCCCATTTTGTTTTAAATTATTAATCAGCTCCGTCAAACTGGCTTTTTGCGATAAATATTCAATACAATAATCGCCAATCTGTCTGAATATAGCATAGGACTGCATACTCTCCAATGAGCTCATATTCTTACTGATATTGGAATTCAATAAAATATCGTCGATTAAATCCTGCCATCTACCCTCTTTTGCTTCCTGACGATACCTGTTAAGCAAAAGCATTTCGTCAGTATCATCACGGTCAAATTTCTCATTGGCGGCTTGCTGTAAAGAATAACCGAAAAATTTGGTAGTCAAGGCCTTTTTGAAATAACTACGATTGCTTCCGGTAAAATCATAAGCATTAATTGCCTGAAGTAAACTTATCCAATGAGCGTTTTCTAAAGATGAGAATAAACTATTATCCTTATAGCGTACAAAAGGGATACCGGCTTTCCTTAACTCCTCGGCAATTGGCTCCATTTCGGACTTTGATCTAGCCAGTATGGCGATATCGCTGAATTTGACATTTCTTACTTTTGAGCCATCTTTAAATCTTAATCTGGTTTCACCATTGTTTTCCATAGTGCAGATATCAACGATCACCTCAACGGCAATGTGAGCAAACTTTCCTTCATCAAGACTTTCTGTGATCCAGAAAGCCTCGGTTTCTTTTCCCTGATAATAACATTCAGCAATATTTTCATCTTTATCTGCTGTATTTTTATAGTCACATTCAATAAATTCAGTTTGTTCGAATTTAAAATTTGGAAATAAGGCGTTGCAAGCCCTGACCATTTTTTCAGTAGAACGATAATTCTTTTTCAGAACGCATTTTTCCCCGTTTGCGGCTACAATTTCATTAACAGCCGAAAAATAGACATTTATATCAGCCTGCTGAAAAGAATAAATCGATTGTTTCGGGTCACCGACCACAATGATATGATGGTCATCATCCTGTAAAAAGATTTGTTTGAAAATATCAAACTGTTTTTGGTTGGTATCCTGAAATTCATCGATAATACCGTAAGTATATTTTTCTCTGACAGAATTGGCAAAAGCTGTTTTATGTAATAAAGCCTCCCTGACATTGCGGATCATATCATCATAATTCTGAATACGCTTTTGCTTTTTCTCCTGTTGCCAGCATTTATAGCAGTCTTCAACATACTTATAAGCCATTCTTTTCTCTTCAATATCATTTTTACTTGGCCTATCATCAATCGATACAATCGTTTCATCAACCTGATTATCAGCGTCCAAATAGAAACTATTAACTAAATATTTTAGTTTTTCCCCAAACTTTTCCGCATTAAACTCGCCGTTAATCAAAGCGATTTCTGCAATAATCTCTTTTTTCCTGATATATCTATTGATAAAATCATCAAACTGTTGTTGACTTTGCATTGACAAATCCAAAGCAAAACCGGCCGATAAAGCAAACTCATTTATCAGCTGCTGACAAAATGAATGAATAGTACCGATAAAACCACTGTCAATGTCGATCCCCTTCACTTCTTTACGAATACGGTCTTTTAACTCTCCAGCTGCTTTTTCCGTATAGGTCACTATTACAATCTTGCTGAAGTCAATCTCATTATCAACCAGCTTTTTAACAATTTCGACAATATTATAGGTCTTGCCGGTACCGGCAGAAGCCTCAATCGCATAGTTTTTATTTATGTCATATTTATTGATATCGAACTTTTCCATTATTTCCCCTTTTTCTTGTCGGTTTTCTCATCAGCCGGTAAGACAACCAACTTTTCCATTTTTTCTTTGTTGCGATTTATTTGTTTTGAAAAATTGTCCTGATTGTAACCCAGTTGCTTTTTGTAATCGAACATTTTTCTATCATCATAATATCTCCAGCCCTTACTGCTTATACTTCCGATAAATCTTCCAAATGACTGAAGCTCATTTCGCTCACCAAGGGCAAAATCATAATAGAAATTATCATTATAATCATTCATACCCCGACAAATATCGAGTAAAATCTGCTTGGCCTTTTCAACATCAAGGGTAAACTGTTTAGAATGAGTTTCATCAAGAACAATCCTTGCCCTAGTTTTCCCGGTTAATACTATATTGACTAAAGCTGCCACATATAAGCTCAAATAGTCTTTATCATTTACATCTTTACTCATCAAAAAGCGGTAATATTCCAAACAATCGGCTTTATCGGCAAGGACAATTTCTTTATCACAGATAATGGTGAAAACCATATCACTTTCATTTATCGATAAATCAGCTAATTTAACCACTTTCATATCAGCAATTTCGTTTTGATATAGCCGCAAAACACTTTCATACTTTTCCTTTATCAAGGCATAATTCTTATCTTGAAGTTCAACCGAATTGTCGGGTAATTTATGAGCCATTATCAAATTTTCTTTTATCTTATCATCGTTTAACTCTGTTTTATTTTTGATCCTTTCGATTATCAAATCTTTACAAATACTATTAATAGCACTGTTTTTTAAAATCAGTGGCTCATAATCTTCCTTCAGTTTTCCTTCGACATCAAAATCCTTGCCAAAGATTTTACCGGCTTTATATTTAAACGGTTCCTCAAGATAAGCTGCCATATCGGATATTCTAATCCTATTGTCAGAAACAAAAGCAGAATCTGTACACTCATCACTCTTTTCAAATTGATTTGATGACAATAACTGTTGATAATACCTGCTGTTTTCAACCTCTCTTGGAGTAAACAGCTCAGAAGCATCACGCTTTTCGTCCAAACTGATTTCTATGGTTTGTTTCTGATTTTGAGGTAATAAACTCAAAAATGCTGACGGAAACAGCTCACTGTCTGTTTTTAAATCAACACTCTGGTAACTGAAATAACAATGTTTCAGGGCATTTTTATACTGCAGGATAAAATCATCCTGACGAAGTGAGATTGGCTTCTCTTTTCTTAAATCAATTTCGCTTTCTTTCTTTTTTCGTTCTAAAACAGCTTCATTACAATTTAAAATGAAGACATAATCAGCATTGAATACCGTATTTTCCGCCAAATTACAAAAGCTCACACTTGAAGTAAACAGACCATAACTGCTAGCAGCTGGATTAGTTGCTCCATCAATCAGACAGTTAAGCAAAACTGCCAAAGATAAGGTATTATCCGATAATTGTAGTATTTTGATTTTATTGATTATTCTTTCGACATATTTCGCCTGATTATCCTGCTCATTAAGAATCCATTTATCTAACTGCTGTTTCAGTTCAGTGATTTGATTAAGCGTTAATTCAGCGGTCGCAGTCAATTGCAGCCACTTTTGTAAATCATCAATAACACTGACTAATTTAACTATCGAATCATCATCAAAGTCAATTGCCGAATATGGCAGATACTTTTGCGTTGAAAGTTCAACGATATTATCGCTGTCGTTGATATCGGTAATTTTTGACAACAAAATTCTTTTCTTTAAATAATCAAAGTCATCACCTTCCGTCTTACTACGGAAGATATTGAGATTTAATAAAGTTTTTTTGTAAAGCTGACTTTGATCTAAAGAGATATCTCTTGTCAGCTGTATCAGAGGATTACTAACCAATAAAGCTATATCTTCTCTGGTAAAAAATCTTTTGGCGGCAATATCTGCTAAAACGGTCATCACTTCAAAAAGATCGGTTGAAGTCCCTTTAGGAGCGTTGATAGTGAAATTGATATCAGGATATTTTTCATTATCCTGTTTAAAGACTCTTTTGATTTCGTTTTTATAGCTAGCAATATTTTCAGCCAATACGATAAAATCATAAACTTTAGCCTGCTGCTGATTGATTTTTTGACAGATAATGGAATGAACCTGTTCGATTTCTCTCAATCGATTAGGTGCTTTAATTATGGTATAGTCACAACCGCCAACAGAATCATCTTTCTTTAAATTCAAGACTGTTACCTGATTCTGATTTTTAAGTTCTTCAATAATCTTTTCGGTCAGTTCATCAAAACGAGTAAAACCAAAGAAACAAATATTTTTATTTTTTATTAAACCGGTTTTTCTATCAAAAAGCTGATTTAAGGTGGTTAGATTATGCTTATCGGCATATTCGATTGTTTGTTTATACAGTTCTTTCTGCCAGTTACATTGCTCAATTGTCGAACCGGTCTTTTCATATTCAAGAAACAGAGAAGATAATCTGTCGACTAAACTATAAAGAGTCGACTGGTCGCTGCAATACTGCTTAACCGGCTGGAAATCATCCGGTCTTTGCAGCAACAGTTCCAAAAGAATTAGCTTAACATCAGTTTTATCTAACAGGTTATATTTTTTATCACTGTAAATAAAACTTTTTAACGCTTCACTGATTGTTTTGAAATCAACGCTCATTAAAACTGCTGACTCGGTTTTTAACCAATAAGATTTAAACCACTGCTGTAAATTCTTATCGGGTAAGACGACAATCAACGGATTGAAAATATCTGCCTGCTTTATTTGCTCAATTAATTTATCAGCTAATTCATTTAGTTTTTCCATTTCCATTTAGTTTTCTCCGTTACTTTACTATATTAATTTTATTATAAATCTCCCCGATTAATTCACGATTTTTTCAGTTATATTAGTTTATTTTTAAAATCAGTTTACTGATCAGCTCAGCCATTTCTTCATAGCTCTTATCAATCGGTTCAATCAACCACTGTCTTAAAATATAATACATCCCTCCGGCGTAATAAAATGTAATCAGTTTTATATTATCTTCATCAAGATTAGCATGTTCCATCTTCAATTGATTGATTATTGTCAATGATACTTCGTTGATTATTTCAATAAACTGTTCATCATTACGGCATTTTATCAGCATTTTCATCACCGTGACATTCTGATAAAAATACTGACAGACATCAGTAATCCATTTTTTGGGATTTTCCTTAACATTATCTTTGATGGCCAGTTCTTTGATCCGGTAGCACATCTGATATTTGATATCACTTAAAATATCTTTTGGTTGCCCATAATGACGATAAAAAGTCGAACGGTTTATTCCCGACTGTTGGCATAATTCGGTAACGGTAATATCGTTAATATCCTTCTTTTCCAAAAGAGTAAGCAATCCTTCAGATAATAAGCGTTTGGTTAACTTAGTTCTTTGATCTTCTTTCATTTTTTCTGACCTCCAATGCGACAATAGTTGTTATCCTGTCGCATTGCTTACAAACAGCTAACATCTGTTTGTTGTTTATGCGACATATGTATATTATAATATTTTTCGTTGCATAAAATAAAGAGAAAGGACTTACTTATGGGTATATTAAAAATTATTTTAGTTTGTTTTATTGCAGGAGCCGGGGCGGGATTAGGAACCGGGTTCGCCGGTATGAGTGCAGCAACCGTAGTTGGACCCCTTTTATCGACATTTTTAGATATTTCACCCTATCAGGCTATCGGCATTGGTTTAATCAGCGATGTCTTAGCCAGCTCGATCAGTGCATATACTTATCACAAAAGCGGTAATCTTGATATCAAAAACTCTTTGCCGTTAATGATTAGCGTTCTGGTGATGACTGTAGTCGGAAGTCTGGTTGCCAGTCAGGTATCAGCTCAAACAATGGGCTCAGCAATGCAGTTTATACTGATCTTATTGGGTTTGCGTTTCATTTTTAAACCGATAACAACAACCAAGAAACAGATGCAGGATATTTCACCTAAAGAAATGGTCATCAAATCAGTTATCGGAGGCGTTCTTGTCGGTTTCATTTGCGGATTTATCGGTGCCGGTGGCGGAATGATGTTGTTATTTGTATTAACATCTTTCTTAGGCTACCCAATGCATATGGCAGTAGGTACCAGCGTCTTTATCATGGCATTTACGGCATTGACCGGAGGGATAAGTCATGTCATAATCGGTGGTATCGGCAATTATTTGGCATTGATATTCTGCTGCTTATTCACCTTATTATGGGCTCGAGTTGCCAGCAAGATTGCTAATAAGGTAGATGCTAAAACATTAAATATTACAGTCGGTGTGGTAATGATATTAACCGGCGTGGTAGTATTGGTTTTCAATTATCTCTAATAAAACTAATTAACGAAATTAAAAGACCGATGAATAATCATCATCGGTCTTTTATATTAGGGTTCAACCAATATTAATTGTATTTTTTCTTTAAAATGATTACAGCTGATAATAAAGCCATTGAACTAATCATTACCAGTGAAATCAAATTGATATTAGCATAATCACCTGTATCAGGCGTAACAGTGTAAGTATTGATAACAGTTACTTCAACTGTATCGGCAACTACGATTTCACCCTGCTGATTTTGATAAGATACTTTGTATTCTTCATCACCCTCTGTCAATTCCTTAACAGTATACTTCAAGCCGGCTTTTAATCCCTCAACAAGCACTGACTGATCAGCTGTCAATCTGACATTAGCAACACCATCAGTAAATGTTACATCACCATACACACCGTTAACAGTTGAATCTGATAATTCGATTTCGATACTGTAAGCTGTCTGATCATCACTCTTGCCTTTAACGACCTTAGTAACCTTTAAGTTACCGATATTATCGCATAATTCGGTTTCGCAGGTATTTGAAGGAACAGAAGTAGGAGCATTATCGGTATTCAAATCAAGCATTTCCAATTTAGCATAAGCTTCGAGAATGTCACCTACAACGAAATCATCAGAATGTAATAAGCAATTTACATTCAAGATAACATCACTGTCGAGCATTTGATCAAGGTATTCAATCCAATCTTCACTCAAGGTCGCATTAACAGTCAGCACTTCATTATTAACACTGTAAGAAACAAATTCTAACAGATCACTTTCTAAAGAAACACTTTCCGGTTCTAATCTGCCATCTAAATATACAGTAAATGTAAAGCTATACTTACTTGGAATAATATCATCCTGACAGATATCCAAAATTGAACATAACTCTTCACTGAATGAATAAGTCAATTCATAAGGAACTGAATATGTAGTTAAAGTATCATCTTTATATAATTTATCGATTGTACTAATGGTCAAAGTACCCGGATCGTAATCAGGCTGTACCAATAAAATCTGGTAACCTAAACCATTTTCAGTCTGTTTATCTAATTCAAGATGAATTTTGCCATCTTCAACAGTAGTTAAATAAACTCTAACATCACCATTTAAAGCTGAAGTTTGATCAACAGCAACACCTTCCTCAACCAGAGCATAAACTGGCGAATTAGAATCTAATGATAAATTAGAAATATCCAAAGTGATATCATCTGTGCTGTAAGCGTAGAAAGAAGTCAAATAGTTAGTCCAGTCATAATTGTTACTGCTGACATTCTTTAAGTAATTAACTTCTTCAGTTTTAGCATTTCCCAGCATGATATTAGCACTGCATAAATCAGTAGCTTCTACATATTTCTTATCAACCCCAAAGTAGATGCTTTGATTTGCCAGTACATCTGAATTAGTAATTTCAAGACATCTTTGTTTTGCGGCAAAAGTTCCTGCTGAACTAATTGCTACATCATTTGAAACTGCTGTTGTACTGTCAAATGTATAATCTCCATCTTCATTTGTAATGGTTGCCTTCATATAGTTATTAGAAATAGTACCACCGTTTAATTGAACATAAGGCATTTCTTCACTTCCCCATAATGAAGCTTCGAAAGCAATACCACCACCAATGTCAGTAGTAGCATTTCCGGTAATCGTACCACCATTCATAATGAACTGACCACTATTTCTTACATAGATAGCTCCGCCTGTTGAATTAGCAGTATTATCAGCGATCGTACCACCATTCATAATAAATCTTCCTCTTGAAACCATTACAGCTCCACCGGTTTTAAGTGAATGGTTATTAATCATTTCGGCGCCATCATACATATATACTGTTGTAAAGCTCAAGTTGTGTGCTAATGTTACAGCTCCACCTCTATCAGTTGAATAGTTATCATTTATCTTACCGTATAAATGAACTTCACCTGCTTTTGCTTGAATATAGAATACACCATACCATGCAGTATTATGATGAACATTTGAATTTGGTCCAAATACTACATAATAACCTGAATCAGTCAAGTCACCGTTTTGAATATTTACTACATTAGTATTAGCTGTCGCAGCCTTAACATTTGTTATTTCACCATCAAAATATAATCGGCCATTTCCTACAACTCTTACAGCCATACTATTTGTAAAGTTCTTAATAACTGTTCCGTTTTTAGCTTCTAAATTAGTACCTGAATTTATAATGAAAGCAGAGCCTTTACAATCTGTATCATTTCCATCGTATAAGAAATGTGAGCCTAACTCACCGGTAGCACCATTACGTAGATGTAATACATAACCATCAGTTGACATCCACATTGCTGTGTTTGAGGTAATTGATGAAATTGTTCCGTCTAAATGAACCTCACCGCCATCTACATAAACAGCTCTACCATTAATATTTGTAATCGAAGAACCTTCATAAGTAGTTAACTTACCACCTTGAAGCCATATTGCACCGGCAGCTCCTGTTTCTTTATTGCTCTTTTTTCTGACGTAATCACCGGTATCTTCTATCTTACTGCCTGACTTTAATACTACTTCAGCTTTATCAGTGGCTCTAATAGCACTCATACCGCCGAAGTTTCTTAATACAGCACCTTCTTCTAAAGTGATGACACATTTAACAGTAGCATTTGATGAAATAATACCGTCTTGAACATATTGGCCATTATCTCCAGAGCCATCGGTTACTTGCTGAGAGAAGACTGTTCCCATATACAAATAGTTATCATCAAAGACAATATTCTGTAATGTTAAGCTACTTTCAACCGTATTGGCCTGAATTTCAATCATTGCAGGATTATACCAACTTCTGGCAATATCAGACAATGTCGCAAACTCTTCTCCTCTGGTAATAACATAACCGTTATCAGAACGAATAACTACATGATGATTATAAAACCTTGCACATTCTGTCATCGTTAAATTTGATAAAACATTAATAACAAATGTTTTTCCTTCAGTATCAGCATTAACGATTTCACTTGCTTTTGCTAAAGTTTGAATTGCACTCTCTGGTGATAAACCATCATTGTCATTAGCTCCAGTGCTTGAAACATATAAATTTACTTCTTCTGCTGCTTTCACAGGACTATAAAATGTTGCACTTGAAAGCACAAGAAGAGTAACCAAAAACAATTTAATAAGGTTTTTCATTGTTGCCCCTCCCTATTCATAGTCATTTTATCACATTTAATTGATAATATATACCACTTAATTTTTATATAATTAATATTTTATGCTCATTTTATCCAAAAAAACCGATCAAAATACATCAAAAAATAATCTATTATCTTTACGGTTATCCGCTCAAACAAATAAGTCGCTTTTACATGTAAAAGGTGGTAATATTCACTCACTAATCTGGGATTTCTTTCAAAAAACTCCACTATATTCTTAACAAACATAGTGGAGTTTATGACTATAACATTCTTTTTGGTCGATTAATTCATAATCCTTTTGATGATTTCAAAGATGAAATTATCGTTACACAAGTCTTTAGAGGTAGTTCTGGTAAAGAATAATCATTTTTAAGAATGTCATATCCTTGTCAATTACAACAAAGCTGATTTTTTCATCAATTCTTCCGCTTCGGTATTTTCCAGCATTTTCATCATTTCCTTCAATTTAATTCTATCCGTTACAGACAGTTTTAAATCCGATAATTTTTTCCCATCGGATAGAATCGGTAATGCTTGCACAAGATAGCGCACATCATAGACTGAACCGAATACTTCCGGAACTGCTCTTTCAATCTTCAGCAATGAATAAACGGCCTCCATCGCTGTTCTAACCGATTTTTCGGTTGTAAATACCGGATCTCTTTCGGTATCGACAAACTGACCGATAAAGGCAAAGTTTACGCAACCATCCGGTACCACCTTTGGAAAATCGCCCTTAAAGCGTGGCATAAAGAATGCTGTAATATAAGGCATCATGCATGGAATACCAACTGCTGACTCTCTTGCTAAAGTCGCAATTTCATCTTTTGGAACTCCGATATGGTAAAGCCATTCCTGAACGATTTCATTTCCGCTACATTCCGTTATCGGTTTTTTGATATAGTCACCTAAACGATCACTGTATAGGGCATACATCCAAGTAACCATTTCATCTTCTTTCTGAGTTTTAAATACCGGCTGGCGTTTAATCCCATAACTAATGAACCAAGAAGAATCTTTAACCGTAATAATTCCTCCGGTAGCATCCATACCATTAAACGGATCTCGTTTGGTGATTTTTTCAATGTAGCCGGGAATTCGTTTATCGAATGTCGTTATTGTGCACGATTCCCATTTTGTTGCCTCGATATTTGAACAGAATCTTTCCGGATGACCGAAAGAGTTATCCTGGGCAGCAATATTTTTCCATAGCTGCCAGCAAGCCCCTTCGCCATCTTTTAAATCAAGAATAGCCGGATTGTCATTGTCACCCAATACCGAGCTGTCAGTACAGCTGGCGTTAGTCACAAAAACAAGGTCGTTTTCAGTCAATTCAATCACTTCTTCTTTTTGTTTGCGTTCCAACAAAATTCTTTTGGCGATTTTCTTGCCGTTTTCAAAGGCAAATTCGACATTCGTAACACAACAGCCGTATTCAAATTGCACTGATTTTTCCTGCAAATATTTGACTAGAGGTAAAATCAGTGATTCATATTCATTGTATTTGGTAAATTTCAGAGAACTGAAATCAGCCATACTGCTCATACCATGACAGAAACGCTGCATATATATTTTGACTTCCAATGCACCATGCCATGGTTCAAAGCCAAACATAGTACACCAATAAAGCCAGAAATTGCTTTCAAAAAATTCCGGGCCGACAACTTCATCCAAGCGTTTACCATACAGATCCTCATCTTTGCTCATAAACAAATTCATTAAGTCCATTAACGACTGATCGGATAAGGCAAACTTCTTATTCAAAAGAGCATCCTTTCCCCGGTTAATAGTTGTCCGACATGGGGAAATATTCGGATCATCCTTATTAAGCCAATAAAACTCGTCTAAAACCGAAGCTCCCTCAATTTCCAAGGAAGGGATTGAGCGGTATAAATCCCAAAGACACTCAAAATGTGCTTCCATTTCACGACCGCCTCGCATTACATATCCCTTTCTATCCTCGTCATAAACGCCATCACAGGCACCACCGGGAACATCCAAAATCTCCAGTAGATGAATATGACTGCCTTCCATCTGACCATCCCTGACTAAAAATGCTGCTGTAGCTAAAGCTGCTAAACCACTTCCGACAATCCAAGCTGATTTGTTTTCAACATCCTTTGGTTTTCGTGGTCGAGCAAATGCTTCATAATTTCCTGATGAATATAACATCTTATGTCCTCCATTCTTTACATATCAGTCAATTGATAAATAATTGACATTTGTTACATTTTCAATTATATTATTGTACAGATAAGATACAAGGCTCAATATTGTCATTATTGTTAGATAATTGACAGATTAAGCGAAATGTTTCCGAACTATCTCAATTAAGGAGCGATTTATGAAGCAGGATTTACGAATAAAAAAGACCTATCTGGCCTTAACAACTACTTTTTTAAAACTTTTACAACAAAAAAGATTTGAAGATATCACCGTTAATGAGCTATGCGAAGCAGCCATGGTGCGAAGAGCAACTTTTTACAAACATTTTGCTGATAAAACTGAATTTTTTACTTTCCTAGTAAAAGAGGTGCAGAGGGATTTCTTAGAAAAAAATGCCACCGCTACGGTGACTTCCAAACAGTTTTATCAAAATATAATTACTTCCATGTTTGATTTTATTGATGAAAACGAATTATTGGTTTCTTCGGTGATGAAAAGCAGTATGCTTCCCCTTTTACTTGATGTCATTTCCGAGCAGACTTCCAACGATGTTCTTCAACAAATCAAAAAAGACCAAATTGATGGTCACAAACTGAAAGCTCCCGAAGCTGTATTGGCTCAATTGTTCACCGGTGCTTTGATGAATATAACCAAATGGTGGATTGTTCAAAAAAAGAAAATCCCGAAAGCTCAAATCATCGATCAAACCTGCGAGTTACTTTTGCAGAATTTTTAGTACAAAGAAGCAAGTCATTTGCTTCTTTGTTGTTAAAAGGGCAATCTACTGTTGGTTTTTCTCAAAAGCTACCGTCTGCTCTTTCATTGAAATCTTGCCGACTTTGAAGCCATAATCCAGCAATTCCTTTTTAAAGTTGAGAAAGGAATGATCAATCGGAAAGCCAACAATATTTTCTATTTCGGTAAAACTCAGTTTGAAACTATCCGTACCGTTATTTTTTATCCATTTCCACAACAATTCATATTTACTCATCGTTTTGCTCCTATTCTTCCTATTACCAATAGATTAATTTGAGTCTTTACTGCTAATTCAGCACTTTCCGCAATTCAGCAATATCTTTTTTTATTAATGGAGTCATCGTATCCTTGTAGGCAGTCAAATCAATTTGATCAACTTCTTTTTTGACTTTATCTGACAATTCCGGGATGAACAATACAACTTCACAAAGCGCAGCCAAGCATTGTCTGACAACGGTTGGTTTTTTATCATGCAGCAACACCAGCATTTCATCAAGCGCATTTTCAAGTTTTCCCTGATTATCCCATCTTGCCTGAGCGCAACACAAAATAAATCCTCTGGTTCTTACATAAGAACTTTCAGCCTTAATCATACTCAAAAAATCGGCGAAATAAGGATAATACTCATCACCGGCTGCTGAAGCAATAATTATCTGTTTAGCAAGATGGTAGGCTTTTTTATCATCTTTATCCTGAAGTCGATCAATCAAATTATTCATTTTCTTACTCCATACTTATTATACAATCGATTATTTACGAACAGCCAGAGCTATACTTTCAACATGCTCAGTAAACGGAAACATATCTACCGGCTGAATCACCTCAAGCTGATAACCGTGCTTCAACAAGAACTGTAGATTTGTTTTTTGAGTAAGCGGATTGCAGGAAATATAAACTATCTTCTTTGGTTTTAAGGCTACTAATGATTTCAGAAATCTATCATCTGCACCGCTTCTTGGCGGATCCATAATCACCACATCAACCTTACTGTGATTTAATGCAAGCTGACTGATATACTTGCCGGCATCGGCAGCGATAAATTCAGCATTATCTATCTGATTGATTTTACTGTTGATTCTCGCATCTTTTATTGCCTGACGATTTATTTCTACTCCATAAACCTCTTTGACCCTGTCTGCTAAAGACAAACCAATTGTTCCGGTACCGCAATAAGCATCCAGCACAACATCATTCTTGCTCAATTTTGCCAGATTAATGGCTGTATTGTACAAAACTTCTGTTTGCCTTAAATTGACTTGATAAAAGGCTGACGGTGAAATTCTAAAGGTCAAACCGTTAAGCTTGTCTTCAATATAGCCTTTACCATATAAAACATTAAATTTATCTGTGAGAACCATACTGGTTCTTTTGTTGTTGACACATTGAACAATCGTTGTTATTTGAGGATGACTTTTCAATAACTCGGCAATAAAATCCTTCTTATAAGGAATATTATAACTACCGGTTACTAAAATAACCATTATTTGGGAAGTAGCAGCAGACAACCGGATCATTACATGCCGTAAACAGCCCGTATATCGGTTTTCATCAAAGGTGGAAATACGAAAACTGCCAACCAGCTGCTTAATGGTATTAATTATTTCGTTGGCTTTTTTATCGGCAATTTGGCAATTTTTGATTTCAACTATCTGGTGAGTGCTTTCAACATAATTTCCGCAAACCACTCTTTTTCCATAACTGGAAAAGGCCATCTGAACCTTATTGCGATAATGATAAGGGTTCTCACAACCGATTATTGGCTCAACCTTTTTCATTTTGCCAAATAACCTTTCCATTTTATTCTGCTTATATTCCAGCTGAGCTTGATAATCTAAATGCTGAAGTTGACAACCGCCGCAAATATCAGCTACTCTGCATTTTTCTAATCTTTCCATAAACTGAAAGCAACCTTACTAAGCAATTGTTCATCTACCGGATAAGGACAATAACTTAATTTTTTCTCATTATCCTTTAATTCTTCAACCGCCAAATTCAGCAAATCATCATCTAACTTAACAAGCTGACCGGATTCGACTATAAAAGCCTTAAACTGTTCTAAATTTGAAAACTCTAATGCCGCCAAGATTTTAGCAACAGTTTCTTCATCAGCATATTTCATCAACCCGTACAAAAAATAACCGCAGGCCTGACCATGAGGAATCTGCTTATGATAAGTTAATGTATAACTTAATCCATGAGGTAAATTTGTTCCGCAATGAGCAATAGCCATACCGCCGATTAAAGAAGCGTACAGCAAGTTATCGTAGACTTCTTTCGTCAGTTTCTTTTCGTCTAACAAAGCCGGTTTATTTTTGCTGAAAGCTCTTAGTCCTTCATAACTGATCATATCCGAAATTGTTGTTGCTTTGGAAGAAATAATACTTTCAATCAAATGACTTAAAGCATCTATAGCCGTAAATCTTATTGAGGTATAAGGCAAACAAGTTAAGTATTTACTGTCGAGTAAGGCTAGTTTTGGATAAATACGGTAGCTCATTGAGGCCTTTCTCTGATGGAGATTGTCGGTCAATACCGAAGCGGCTGTGACTTCACTGCCGGTTCCGCAGGTTGTGGCAATCGCTACTAAAGGCAAAGAATCATTACAAATCGGCTTGGCAAATAACTTTTGCGGATCATCTATATGATATTTAAGCATAACCGCGATAGCTTTGGCACTATCCATGCTGCTCCCTCCGCCGATACCGATAACAAATTCGATGTTTTTATCTTTATTCTGTAAATAAGCCTTTTCAATGCTCTCTAAGGAAGGATTTTGCTGCACCTCATCAAAAATCTCGTAGCTGACTTGCTTTGCTTGCAGAACTTTGACAACATCAGCAAAACTGCCGTTTTTTCTAGCCGAGCTTTTTCCCATTACAATCAGTGCCTTCTTACCGAATTGGGCAAGCTCATCCTGATGGTTTAACACACAATTATCTTCAAAATAAACTAATGTAGGTAATTTAAAAAACATTTTTCCCTCCTAATAATCCGATTTGTTGTAGCCGTTTTTCATCGCCATTGAAGCAATATAAACCAGTTTTGCCAGTAATTCATCACCGGCTTTCTGAATATAATCAGCAATCTGCTGGTTACATTTCGCTAGCAAAACAGCCACATCACTGTCTGAACAATCGACGCACAATTTATCATATTGATTAATCAATCTGCCGCTTTCAATCAAACCGGCCAACTGATATCTTTCAATTTCATTAATACTGTCTCCGTAATGACTGTCTGCCAAAGCACCGATTAAGCGGCTTGTCCAATAGAAATTGTCTGTTGAAACTTTATTTGTCGTATTTGAATAATAGCTTGGCACGCTGTCAACATTGCTGTAAAGACAAACCAAACTGTTGAACGGATTTGAGCCGACTGCCAGCCACTGTAAAGCCATATGATTAGCCTCAACATAATCCCTTAACTGCGTAATGGCAACAAAGTTGTTTCTGTTTACGCCAACCGGACGATACTTGCCGCCCTCTGAAGCAAAGCGGCTGTATGGATCATATTTTGTCAGCTGGAAAGTTGACGATAAAACATACTTGATATCATCAATAGTAATTTTCTTTTCCGCAACAAGACTGAAAGGCAAATTATCAGATTGCGGATTAAAATCAGCATCTTCCCCATCCCATTTATATTGTGTCGGATTCAAATATCTTTCCATTGCCCAAATTCTCGGGGTATTGTATACATGATCAGAATCGCTGTGAGTTCCAAATGCATCACGAACCGCAAAATCTCTGACTTGAGCTAAATCGGCCTTTTTCATTGATAAATCCAAATGATTATCCACGATAAAATCAATTAAGTCAGCACTACACAAGTTTTCTTTTTGACTTGAAAAAGCATCGACAAAATCGAAACAGTCAATTCCCTGCTGATTGGCTACTACAACATAACTGTCGTCCTTTACTCTGACTGCCATCCAATGATGACCGCCGATTGTTTCCAACCACCAGATTTCATCCTTATCCTGAAAACCGATACCGTTTCTTTCGTAAGTCCCGTATTTTTCCAACAGAGAGCCCAGATACAATACTCCTTCTCTGGCACTATGAATATAAGGTAAAACAAGAGTTACCATATCTTCTTCCCCGATACCGTTTTTAACAAAAGGATCCCCAGCTGTAACTCGATAGTTGCTAGTCAATGTTTCGGTAGCACTCATCGCAACATTGGCACTGTTAACGCCTGCCTCAGCCCAGATGCCTTCTTTACTGTCGGCGTTAGGCATCGCTGTATAACGCATTGGATTATCAGGCAATTCCATTTCAAATCCGGAAAGAACCGACTTATATTTTTTCGGCTGCATTTCAGGTGAAATAACAACTAATTTCTTGGCTGAGAATTCACCGGAAGGTGAATCTTCATTTCTTGCCATTAAGGTCGAGCCATCATAACTGGCTTTTTTCCCAACTAAAATTGTAGTACACATCTTACTTAACCTCGCTAATCTGATATCTTTCTCTTAATTGTTCAGCGACGATTTCCGGCACAAACTTTGCCAAATCACCGCCGTTTTTCGCAATCGTTTTGGCGGTTGAGCTGGAAAGGAACGAATATTGAGGTCGAGCCAACAAGAAAATCGTTTCGATGTCAGGCTGCAAAGTCATATTGGCGGTTGCTAACTGCATCTCATATTCATAATCGCTGACTGCTCTAACGCCCCTAATCAAAACCGAACAATTATGTTTTTTGGCAAAATCAATGGTTAAACCACTGCCGATTTCTACTGAAACATTAGGCAAGTGACTAACACATTTTTGCAGCAGCTCTTTTCGCTTGCTTGATGAAAAGGTCGGCTGCTTTTCGCTGTTTTCCATAATAACAATAATCAATTGATCGAATAGAACGCTTGCTCTTTCGATAATATCTAAATGCCCATATGTAACAGGGTCAAAACTTCCCGGATATAAAGCTATCATTTTGTTCATTCTCCTTATCCAATAAATCCACTTTTATTCTTTTTTTCTATATAGTAATCAGCGATACGATTCTGACAAATTCCCAGCATCGCCATAATACCAAAAGTTGCTGAACCGCCACGGGATACCAATAGCAAAGGCACACCCGTCAAAGGCAGTAAACCCGAAACTCCTCCGACATTCAAAATGAAATGAACAGCCAGATAAATAACAGTCCCGATTAAAATCAAACGGTCGGTTTCATTGCTCATTTTATTTGCATAATATAACAGTAAAGAGATAATAATGATATACGGCACAAAGACAAACAGGATACCAAGGATTCCGATTTCTTCAATAATTACCGCAAAAATATAATCGGCATCACTGCTGACCAGATAACCGAATTTTTGCACGGAATTGCCAATACCGACGCCGAATAACTGACCTCGACTGATGCCTAACAGTGAATAGAATATTTCTCTTGTAGCATCACTGGTATAGTCGGGATTGGTAACTGCCGAGAAACGAGCCGCAAAAGTCGGCGATATTTTAGCCAAAAAGGCCATACCAGATTCAGTTAACAGACAATAAAAGAAAACACCGACAGCACATAATGCACAAATGAACAAAAATATCTGTAACGGTTTAAAGCGTTTATTCTCCAGAAACAAGAGTAAACTGCAACCGATAATCAATAAGATTAAGCCGCTGCCCGTATCTCTCTGTAAAAAAACGACGATGAAAATATATAAAATAAAGAAAATGAAGAATGTTCTAAATACAATTTTGTAACTTTTATCGCTTTTGAATTTGCGATCACCGAACATACAGGCAATCGCCAGAATAATAATACCCTTAGCAAACTCCGAGGGCTGAATTCCGAATTGAAAAAAAGCAATTCTAATACTAATCCAGGAATAATTTCCGTTAATGCTTCCATAAATCTTACAATACCCATAAGCAAAAAGCAGCAGCAGCAACTCCAAAATCAATATTACAAACATTATTCTTTTACAGCTTTTTTGATTGAAATAATTGCTGAAAAGATTAAATACCGCAAAAGAGATAATTAAAATCAGCAGCTGTTTCAAAATATTTTTTGAGGTAGATTCAATGGATGAACCGCTGTTAATTGATGCGCTGGTAATAAAAAACAAACTGAAAATAAGCAAGACATAAATCGCTATCGTTATCAACTTTTCGCCTTGTTTATTGCTTCTGAACAGTTTTGAAAAAAATGACTTTACCAGACTCAATTGAAACTCCTCGAAAATATTTTACCATATTTGACTTTTAAGAAAACAATATAAATATTAATTGCCTTAATACTGAACAATGATTTATGGTTTAGTGTTTCAGTAAAAAAAGAAGCAGACAATAAAGCTATGCTGTTTAGATGAATCCCGTAAGGGATAAAAGTAAATCAAAGCATAATAAAACCTCATTCAAGAGTTATAGCTCAAGGTTGAGGTTATTTTGTTTTTTTCACTTCTACAACTCGTTGATAAAAAATACCACCGATATGCTTTACAATATTTTCCAAGCAAAACTAAAAACGCCATTAGATATATATTTTGATCTCTCAATAATGATTTTTTGATTTCAAATCTATTACACTCGTATACTATTTTGGCTTTCTTTAATATTTCTATGTAATTTTTTTGTCGTTAGTTTTGTATTAATTCCCGTAGCTAATATTGAATCATAAAAGTTTTTAAGAGAAAAAAGTGAAGTGTAATTATTAATGAAGTATGATTGTACTCTTTCAAATAGAGCTTTATTTGAAACTCTATTTCAAAGTTTTTACATCTTTATTAAAGATTTCTCTAGTTACCTCCTTTGTATATAACTGTTTTGAACTTAAATCTTCAAACTCAATGGTCTTAGGAAATCCGCCTTCAATAATATAAGAATTAAATTCTTCATAAATATTGTCATTGATTTTCTTTTTAAAAAAATTTCTTCATTTCAAGATATTCAGCAAAATCTAATGGATAATCTTCCTGTTAATTTAGTTGAAATCTCATCACTTAAAAGATATGAATTAGATCCCGTTAAGAAAATAGAATAGCCTTCCTCTTCATATTGGAATATAACCTTTTCAAATCCGTAAATATTTTGTACTTCATCGCTGATTAGATAATACATGTCCGAATCCTTTATTTGTTCTTCAATTTTAACTTCTGGTTGTTCTGGTGTAGTCATATTTTTATATCCTCTTTTATCAAGTGGCAAATAGATAATTCTATTCGACAGATTCCTTGATTCTATTTCACTGATAATTGATTTTAGAATATAAGACTTACCGGATCTTCTAATGCCTGTGATTACTTTAACAATATCGCTATCATATAACGGTCTTATTTTTGATAAATATTTTTCTCTAGGATATATTTCTTCTTTCGATAATATTGCATCATTAAAATGCGATTAAGGGTAGTGTTTTTTATTTTCCACATTTTATATACCTTTAACAGCAAAATTTCATCAAATGCAATACGATAAAAAAATCTATGAACGCTTTCTACATATAAAATATATTTAATTGTAGAAACAAGATAAAAAAGACCGCTACTTGCTTCAATTTTGTTTTTTGCGCAAAAAAGATGCCATATTTTCATATTGCTACAAAGACACTAATTTGGTTATTATTTATCTTCCCTCAAAGTACCAAACAGATTTTTTGTCGGTTAGAAATCTTGTTTCTTGATTGAATCAAGTAAGGCCAACGCCGATTGCTCTATATTTTCCGGATGTTCTGTCGCTAAATTGGTGTAAATCTCCCCGACAAAAATTCCTTCATCAATCATTTTCTTAAACATTCTTTCGATAATAGGGTCACACTGCTGTTGTTTTTGCATCGGTCCAAACGGATTAGCAAAATAAGTTGCCGTTAAACCTGTTTCCTGAGTTGTATTTTTCGCCATTCTCTTTCCCTGCTTGAAACAGTCTATTGCCTGTTTGTAATCATCAAATTTCCTGATACCTACCTCATCTTGATAATTATTGGCATACAGCACCATATCAACCTTATGATCACAAGTAATTAAATCATAAGAAGTAACCGGCTGAATTACTCTAGCATTTTCTTTTTCGGGATTGATAAAGATATTACGCTCCAAATCTTTATAAGCCGTTAACTTATCCAAATCATCCAGTCTGACAAAAGCCCCTGTTTCTGTTCCGTTAGCCACTATCTGCCCATCCTTTTCCAACAAACAGCCCATATCATCAAAGATAATTTCAATTTTACTGATGCTATGGTCACTGATTTGACGGTTGGAAACCTTTTTAACGGTTTCAATGGTTTCCGATTTGCCGGCTCCGGAATCACCAACAAAAACGATTGATTTCTGTTTGCCGTTTTTAAACAAAACATTGATCATTGAGCCATGAATCGGCAAATGATTACGCTTAATCATCATCAGATTATGGATTGTCAGTATTGCTTTTTTGATATAACCGAAATATTCAATTCGCCAGTCAGCTTTGATATCAGCAATATAAATATCATTTTCACTGTCATAATAAAAACCACATTCTTTTACCGCTTCAGGATTGCCAAAGAAACAGATTAAATCGCATTTTCTGTTGACACACTGTTGCTCAGTAGCCATTTCAAACAGGTTAGACAGGAAAAGACCGCTGCTGCAGTAATCCCTATGAAAATAAACATAACATAACAGTTTACCTACAAAGCAAGGATAACAAAACCAATCCTGAGCTTTAAAATTCGCAACACTGATTGGAAACTGGTCTAGTTCTTCAAAAGTCCCGACCCGTTTATTACTTTCTGAATGAAATATGATCGGTGTTCTCAGCATTACGGTATTGATAAACAATACATTCTTTAAAAAATTATATTTAGGTGCCAACTGAAAACGATATTTTTTAACAACAAAACTGGCATTTGTTCCGGCTTGAAGTTGACGATATACCTTATTTTCATAACCCTGCAGTTTCTCCTCGCAATTACGATAGAGGCTTAAAACCAACTGATTGAATTTTGAATCGAGTTCCATAAATGAAGTAAATGATAACTTATTGGTTGAAACATTGATGTATGAAAATCTCTGTTTGCGACGCCAGAAGTTATAAGCATTTTCAACAATATATAAGGCTTTCATTCGATTAATCTGATCATATTCATCAATAAAGATATCATCGATATCCAGCACCAATAATGATTTGGTTAACTTAACCACATCTTTAACCATTTCATCCAGACTTCGCATATTTGTCAGCCAATTAAACATATTAATATCATTTACCGCTAAGTCTTTGAAATAACGTTCTATAAAAGTTTTAAACCCGTTACTTGAAACAAGTTCCTGCACATTCTGAAAATATTCGCTTGAAAAATCCAAAATGGCAACATTATTACCCATATAAAATGATTCTTTCACTATTGTGCCTCCTTATTTATCTTTTGACGAAATATCTCGCCGGCAATTACACTGGTTGCACTGGCTGCATTCAGAGCATTTCTAAAGTCATTGGCGTAAGGAATATAAATAAAATCATCACAATCAGCCAATTCCTGAGAAGACAAGCCTCTTAACGGCCCACCGATTTCAACTAAAACACCCTTATTTTTAAAATCATAATCATATAATGAAACGGCATTTGAGCCTCGATAGGCAGCCACTATAACTATCCCCTGCTGCTTCAACAGCTGCACCGTTTCGGATATTTTATCACTGTAAACAAGTGGGATCAGTTCACTGGCTCCGGCAGAACTTTTAATCAGATTGCTGTCATCAAAATCTTCATATCTTTGTTTCATAATAACACCGTCACAGCCAAAAGCGTACAGTGTCCTTAGAATATAACCCAGATTATAACTGTCTTCAATGCCTTCCAGCAAAGCCAAAAATGGTTTATCCTGCTTTAAAAGAGATACTACTGACTGAGTTTTTCTCTCCCCTGCCTCAGCTAAAACTCCACCATGGGTTTTACCCTTAGCCAGCTGGCAGATTTCTTCGGGCGAAATCCTGGTTGTTTTGATATTTTTTTGATTTGCCTGATTAATTATAAAAGCAATATCCTTATTATGTTTTGTTTCATCAATAAAGATTTCCTTAACATGCCGATATTTACTGTCCAAGACTGCTTTAACAGCAATCTTTCCTTCAACAATTGCCATTTTATCTTCCCTCACTTTTGGTTATAAAAGTAAATTCGCCAACCGGCTTCGGCAAAACCATATAAAGTCTTTGCATCGGTTTATTGGCAATTTCAACTTCATTTCCATCCTGATCATACAATCTTTCCAATGTGAAATAAACATCATCACCTTTTGGTTCGAATAGTCTTAAACGATCCCCTTTTTTAAAATAATTTCTCACTTCGATAAATGCCACATTATTATCACAGCTGATAACATTGGCCACATAAGACTGATTGGCCGTCTGGGCATTTTCGTATATTTGAGCGGAAATATCCGTCTTACCGGGATAGAACCCCTCAAAAGTTGCTCGGTTTGCCGCTTTAGCTATTAATTCTTTGCTTTTGGCTAGCATTATTTGACTGATAGAACCGTTGGCAAGATAATCATCAATTAGCATTCGATATGATTTTACCACTGTTGCGATATAGTAAGCGGTTTTCATTCTGCCTTCAATTTTCAAAGAGGCAACCTCAGCCTTTAGCAGCTTCTCAAAATTATCCATTACGCACATATCCTTCGAGCCCATTGACAGCGGATAGTCAGCCTTATCCAGTAATTCATCATTGTGATACAAATGGTAATTCCAGCGGCAGGATTGCGCACAGCCGCCCCGATTGGCATCTCGGTTAGTTAAAAAATTGGAAATGACGCATCTGCCCGAATAATTGGCACACATACCGCCATGAATAAAAACTTCAATCGGCATTGTGGTATTTGAGGTAATCGCCAGTAAATCATCATATTCTACTTCCCGGGCTAAAACCACCCGATCACCCCCGTTTTTCTGCCAGAAATCAATGGCCGCTAAATTAGTAGTGGTCTGCTGGGTTGAAATATGCACTTCCAAATTATTTGCTGCCTGTTTGGCTAGTTGAGCAATCGCACAGCTGGCACAGATTATGGCATCAACCCCAAAATCCTGCAAAGTCTTTAAATACTGCTGTAAGCCGATAAAATCGCTGTTATGGGGAATCATATTCACAGTCACATAGACTTTTTTATTTCTTTGGTGAGCATAATCCACAGCCGCCTTAATATCAGCCAAATCAAAATTAGATGCTCTTACCCGCAAAGAAAACTGCTTTCCGCCAAAGTAAACGGCATCAGCTCCATATTCGATCGCTACTTTTAATCTTTCCAAATCACCCGCAGGCGCTAATAATTCATATGCCATTCTACTGTTTCTCCAATACTGTCTGCTTAACATCCGAAATACTTTGATAATTGAGTTTATCACTTAGCTGCAAGAGCTTTTCATAGCCCATTTGCCACGATATTATACCGCCGCTGACATCATTATATATTTTCACAACCTCTAGCTGATACTCATCATCCATAAATACCTGATCAAGAATTATTCCCGCCGGTTCACTTGAAATGATTTCCTTGATTTTATCCAAACTATGCAACATATAACCATAGAGCCAGAAGCCGCTTTCTTTTTCAACCAGAGGCATTTTTATTGCCCGATTTTCTTCCTGTAAATAGTAATTAGTTTTATATGGCTGGTATTGATCCAAATAAACCGAAACAAAACGTCTTTTGCTGTAGCTAATCAGCACCTCACCGAAAACTCTCAGATAACAGTAACCCTTGATTTGATTAAGGATTGCCAACATTTCACTGTAAGGAATATCCTTAGAAATAACACAGCCGGAAAGGCCGTTATTTTTTAACACTTCTATATCATAATAATTTGTCAGCAAAGTTTCTGGAGCATAAATCGTCTTTAAATTCAGCTGCATTTGCTCAACTAAAACCTTAACCCCAATATCCGAAAAAAGCAAAGCATCAACCTGATTTTTTGCTAACAGAGCTAAATATTGTTTTAATGAATTCAGCTCTTTCTGATCATATAATCTATCTAACCTGACAATACAGCCCAAGCCGCTTTCTTTGACCCGATGAATTAAATCTAATGTCTTTTCAATATCATAATCGGTTGTGGAACTGGAAAAATAACTGTCAGATACAATGACATCACTGACATTGAGCTGTTTAAGCTGTTTCAGATATTTATCGGTTTTAATGGCAACAATATATTTCATGTTAGTTCTTTCCTTCCATTTCAGCTAAAACCTTATCGACATATTCAATCAAATCGCTGGCCAATAAAGAATAGCTGCTATGCTGCTTAACCCAGTAATCAGCCGCAAGAGAATGCAGATAGACTCCGGCAACGACACTGTCAAATTGACCGTTAGAAGCAAACAAGCCCGAAATAACGCCGGCTAAAACATCACCAGAGCCGCCCTTAGCAAGAGCATTATTGCCGACATCGTTAAAGACAAGCCGATCTTGGGTGACGATTATGGTTTTTTCCGACTTTAAGACGATAATCAAAGACTGGTATATATGCGTTAAATCAGCCAAATCTTTCAAGATTGTCTTGCTGTTATATGGGAAAATGCGCTGGTATTCTCCTAAATGTGGGGTGATGACAGTTTTCTTACGGCGATTCATTAATAAATTCAAATTATTTTTCAAATAGAACAAACCGTCAGCATCAATCAAAACATCCTTGTCGGTTTTTAAAACATATTGCAGTAAGACTTCAGTATTCCTGTTCCTTGATAAGCCCGGCCCGATCACAATTAAATCAAAGCGGTCGAAATCAAATGTTTCCAGCTGATAAATAAGATTGTTTTCAATTCTAACCGTCATTGCTTCCGGTAAAGCCAATTTTATGACATCGATAACTTCATTGTATGACATAACCGTCAATAATCCGCCACCGGATTTCAAAATCGCTTTAGCCGCCAAAACGGCTGCCCCGGTATAGTTGTCACTGCCGCCAATCAAAAGAATCTTGCCGTAATCGCCCTTATGGGAATGGCTGACTCTCGGCGGAAGCAGCTGCTTGACATCATCAAAATCGTACACTTTTGCTAACGGTTTGATTGTTGAAATACTGTCATAGCTTAACGAAACGGAGCCATAACTGATTTTCCCGCATAAACTGCTGGCCGGATAGAGATAGTATGCCGGTTTTGCCAGCTGCAAGCCAATCGTTTCATCAGCTTTAACCGCCTTAAACAAGATTGAACCGTTATCGCAATCAATCCCGCTAGGCAAGTCAGCACTGATAACATAATTGCCGCTGTCATTGATCCAATCGATAAACAAATCAAAAGGATAGAAAACATTTTCCTTTAATTCAATCGAATACATACAATCGATTATCAAATGTTTCTCACTGATTGACTGTTTGATTTCCCTAAGCGAGCTTACGACTTTTATTTCCGTATCATTAATCAGACCTTTTAGTTGACAACTGTCCCAATAAAAATGAGCCAAAGTAACTTCCTTAACCGTTTTCTGTGCCAACAGGTTTGCCAATACTACACCGATATCACCACTGGAAGTATTGGAACATACTATTAAAACACTATTGTCACTTTTGTCCTTAATCTTTTCAAATAAGGCCAAAGCGCAGGAAAGCAGCAAATCATTATAACTTAAATGATTTACTGTTCTTTCGGTATTAATAATCTGAAAAATCTGCTGACGGGAAAATACTTTCATAACTTTTATTTAATATTGTGCTTATAGAAACTTCTGTTGTCTAAAGCAAACAGGCGAGTGGTAAATTCACCCGGCTTAATGTTTTGCAGTTCTTTATCGATCATCGTCATTTTCGCATCAATATCATCGATAAAATGCAACGCTTCCGCTTCAATAACCATCGGCAAAACCGGTGATCCGAATTCATACTGTCCGTGATGAGATAAAACTAAATGTCTTAATAAAGTTACCTCTTGACCTTCAATCAACAGCTGGTCGGCAGTTTGCTGAATGATGGTCTGAGAAATTGAGATATGACCTAACAGTTTTCCTTCTACGGTATACTCGGTTACCGGGCCGGTTTTCAGCTCGACAACTTTTCCGATATCGTGAAGTAAAACTCCGCTGATCAACAAATCCCTATTTAATGATTTATAGTTTTCACACATACTGTTAGCTAAATGCAGCATGGAATAAACGTGGGTAGCTAAACCGGTCACATATTCGTGATGATTTTTAGCTGCAGCAGCCGAGAAATAAATCTCGTTATGATATTGCCGGTAAATCGCATTAACAATTCTAAATAGGCTTTGATTGTTAATTGAACCGATTTGTTTATCTATATATTCTTGAAGCTGTTCTTTTGGATAAGGACCCTTGTTGACAAATAAAGAATAATCAATCGGCTGTTCCGGCTGAGAAACAGAGGTGATCTTTATTTGCAGATTATCTTTGTAATTGATAACATCACCTTTAATAATCATAACCTTCCCAGCTTCAATTATTTCGCTTTGAGCCGGTTTTACATCCCACAGTTTTCCTTCAATCGTGCCGGTCTGGTCCTTTAAAGTAATTGAAAGGTAAGGAGCTTTAGAATTGGTCACTCCGGATTTCACTTGATAAATCAACATCGGCATTTCAATACTGCTGGCTGCTTTTAATTCACTAATTGTCATCTTTTAAATTCCTTTCTACTAGATTTAAAATCACTTCATTGGTAAATCCTTTATTGTAAAGATATTTGTAACAGGCATCTTTCAATTTCTTATCCTTATACTTTTTCTGATATTGACGCAATATCTTATTTAACTGATACTGCCCTGCCTGAAGCTGCTGCTGATAATCATATTGTAATTCCAGCCGGTCAATTACTTCATCAACATTACCAAAGCCGTCACTAATCAGTTTCTGTCTTAAATCGTAAAGCTGCTGCTTATAAGACAGATTTTTTTGATTTTTCACGATTTGGCCGGCTCTTGTAACCGCTCTTTGAAATTCATCATCCTGATTAATCGCTTTAACAGCCTCATCAATAGCCTGTTGTTCGATTCCCCTTTTTCTTAAAGTAGCGACCGATTTATGTTGGCCTTTTAATTTGGCTTGATCACTGTAAATCTGCGCTTCGATTACTCTATCCTGATCGAGATAACCGGCTGCCAATAAACTGTTGATCACCCTGTCTTTAAGATTATCCGACAAATCCTCATACCGATTCATATACTGTCTGAGCTCTTTGACGGTTAAATCTTTATAAGTCAACTTCTTTAAACACTTGGTCAAACCGAAATAATATCTATGACTTTCCTCAAGATAATCAATATCATCTGAAGACAGCTGTTTATTAAGGACAATTATTTGACTGTCATAATCTTCCAGAGCGATTTTATAATCGACCTTATAATCATCATTAACCGCTCTGATAATTACCGCATCATTTTGAAACTTAATATTCTTGACTATCATATTAATCTAATTTATCCCAAACTTCCACTTTTCCTTTAACAACTAAAAACGGCTGTTTGGCTTCTCGAGCTAAATAAACATCACTATAGGAATCGGAATAAAACTGGTCGATATCTTTCAAATCATAACCCTCTTGTACAAAACGGATGACTTTTTGCTGCCTGTTACAATTTGGCGACAATACTTCCCCGGTGTTTTTATCAACTTGAGAAGCGATCAGTTTACTGATTTGCAGACGGTCGCACCCTTCTTTAACTAAAAAATAAGGTGAAGCACTGATAACAACATCGTCATCCCGGTGATTCTTTTTGTACCAGTCATTAATATAGACGATATTTTCATCCCAGAACTGTTTTAACAATTCATCAACATCATCCAATTGCTTGAGAAAAACATAAAGATGTTTTTTCATTTCAGTCAAGTCAATTTTCTTCAGAAAATATAAAACAAAACCTTTGATATTTTCAGGTAAACATTTGATCATTTTGAACGGATGTTTTTTAAAACAGAATAGATAAAACTGTTCAGTGGAGTCTTTTTGATAGATTGTTTTATCCCAATCGTATACGTTCATTAAAACACCTTCCTTACAACAATGATTTTACCACAAAAGCGCAGTAATTTCAGTTTATATAATCATTCATTCACATTATTTCACAAAACAAACCCATTATTCTATGATAATGTTTAGTTAAGATATACTTGCAAGTAAACAAATAGAGTACTTGCTGAAATATTCTCCTTTCTATTTCAAAATATTTATCCCCCCTTTAATTAAATTTGAAAGAACCGGGTTATCCCCCAAAATAAGTTTCCGAGTATAATATTACGGAAACTTATTTTTTTCACATTTTTTTCACAAAATTGTAACATTTTTCAACGATATTCTTTTTTTATACTAATAATGCAAGTAGGAAGAAGACTTGCAGACTAACAAATATTCTCCTTTCTATTTCGAATATTTATCCCCCTTTTTAAAAAAAGAAGAGCTATAGCTCTTTTTTTTCGTTCAAAACAACAATATTGTAATGAGTGTCGATTAGTTAGTTAATTCAGCATTTGAAGAAAACGATCCAGAAAAAATGTGCATCTATTATTTATTTAGAAGAAAGTGAAAAGTCATCAATCTCTTTTAATAATTGTTTATTATTTATTACTTTATCGTTAAGTTTTAATTTATACTTATGTCTTTCAATTTTAAGCAGTTTGTTTTTATTGCCATTTAATAGATTTAACAATGTTGGAATAAATTGAGGAGTTTCTTCTTCACTTCCAAAAATAGCT
>JBJFHD010000111.1:0-2077 GCA_051893335.1 Erysipelotrichaceae bacterium
TTTACTTTATTTTCCTCGTGCTGGGTATTCTCGGCTTGTGCGGTCTGTCATTCTTTTAATTGAATAATTATTTACGTTAAAAGACCTTGCGTTAAGTTGCGCAGGGTCTTTTATTTGTTTCACAATAATTACACCTATAATTAATAATTATCACACATTTACATATTACCTCTTGACAAAATATGCTAAAATAGTGTAAAATAAGACAAAATAGAGGTGATAATATGAATGAGCGGAAAGACTTGCTTAGAGCGTATAACGAGCAATTTATTTTTATCCCTGAAAATATGACGGAAACGGCAAACTGTTGCGGTGATTGCAGTTTTTGTTGCTGTGGTTGTGAGGATAGCGACTGCTGTTGCGATTGTTGCGATGATTGCATCTGTTGCAATTGGACAGATTGTCCTTGTTGCGAATGTTTCGAAAATTGCGAAGACTGTATCTGTTGCCATTGTGACGAATGTAACTGGTTTGATTGTTGTGTTTGTTCTTCCTGTTGTTTATGTCTTTGATATAAGTTTCAGTTTTGCCGTTCCGATTACCCGACACGGCATATTTTTTTGAATGGTTAAGCCTGGATTCATTTGTTCTCACAGCATAAATATTACTATTTGACATAATTCTACGCAATAGTGTAAAAATAAGTCATACCGAGGTGTGATATGATTGAACGTAGCGATTTATTAAAAGAATATAATCAGCAGTTTATTTATAATTCCGAAGATAAGACGGAAACGGCTAACTGCTGCGGTGAATGCGGTAACTGTTGCACTTGCGGCTGTAGTGAGTGCCTTACTGATATATTTTTATTCGACTGTTGCGAGTGCGGTGATGATTGTTGCTGTTGTAATCCTTGCGATTCCTGCGATAATTGTAGCTTGAGTGATTGTTGGGATAGCTGTGAAGATTATCATTGTAGCGAACTTTGTGAAAACTGTAATCCTTGCGTGTGCTGTTGTGAGTGTCAAATTTGTGGTAGTTGCTGCGGCTGATTATTTTAGTATAAGAACGTTGTAGTGCCTGAGAAAACTCTTTGAGAATCATAGAATTTGAGAATCATAGACGGAGAATTTAATATGTCCGAGCAGAACAAATTGCTTAAAGCATAAAACGAGCAGTTTGGTTTAAATTCTGAAGATAAGACGTAAACGGCAAACTGTTGCTGTTGCGATTGCGACGACTGCTGTGATTTTTGTAATTGCTGTGAAAACCTTTTTGACGGTTGCGAAGATAATCCTTGTAACTGTTTGTGCTGTTGTTGCTGCTTATAATAAGCTAGTTTTTGAATTGTTTGTCGTATTGAACTAAAATATAGCAACTGTTCAACCAGAAGAGAATATAAAAAGCCAAAATCAGGAGATGAGAATATGATTGAACAGTATGATTTATTAAATGAGTATAACCGACAGTTCAGCTTTGATAGCGAAGATAAGACGGAAACTGCAAACTGTTGCGGTTGCTGCGGTTCGTGTGTTAATATGTGTTGTTGTGATGATATTTGCGATTGCTTCGACGATTGTGAATTGGGCGATGGTTGCTGTTGTGACTCATGTAATAAATGTGCGAGTTGCGATATGGATTGTGCCTGTGTAGAGGCAAGTAATGCTTGTTGCAATGGGGTTGATTGCTGTCCGGATTCGTGTGATGATTGTTGCGACTATGATAATTGTTGTACCTGCAACTGCACTGACTGTTCTATAATGTATTGCTGCTGTAAATGCCTTTGATATAAGCTTTAGTTTTGCCGTTCCGATTTTTCGACATGGCATGTTTTTTGAAGCAGATAAATCACGCAAGAAAAATGATCATTCTGTTTATATTTGTACTTGACTAAACCATACAAAACAGTGTAAATAAAAACAAAATAATAAGGGTGTGACATGATAGAGCACAGCGATTTATTAAGGGAATATAGTCAGCAATTTAACTTTTCTTTTGAAGACAAGACGGAAACTGCAAACTGTTGCAACTGTCCGTGTTGTGACTTTTGTGATTACTGCTGTGAGTGTTGGGATGATTTTCAGTGTGATTTAATCTGTGATTGCTGTGAAAATATTACAGATTGTATATTTTGTTG
>JBJFHD010000112.1:0-9109 GCA_051893335.1 Erysipelotrichaceae bacterium
TCTACTAACCTTAATGTCTGTAATATCAATAAATATTTTGCTACTTTTGCCTTGTTCTAAATGCGTTGTATAAAGAAAAAATTTAAACCCTTTCGAAACGAAAGGGCGCACTTTTATACTCTTTATCCCACTTTACTTCCGCCAAGACGGCTATTTATTGTGGGTATGCCGCCAACAAGTTTGAATATCATGCAAAATAATAATCCTCCGTATGATTGCAACATACAGAGGATTTACTGTTTTACCCACACCGCCTAATTGTCGGTGTCTTTTTACAAATATATCTGTCTATTTTTTGGTAACCTGTAATTGACCGACAATTGAAGCACCACTGTCAACATTTAAACTGCCGGTTGTGATACTGCCGTTAACCGATGCTGAGGAAGTAAGCTTAACATCACTGCTGGCCAATACATTACCCACAACAGTTGAATTGATAGTAGCACTCTTAGCATTGATATTTCCTTCTACTAAACTGCCTTCAAAAACTCTGATTCCGTTTTGGCAATTGACATCACCTTTGATAACTGCCCCGTTTTGAGCATTCAATTGGTTAGCTACAACATTACCTTCAACCAGACCATAGACATCAGCATAACCGCTAACTGTCAATGAGCCTTTAACCTTGCCTCTAACTTCGATGTCACCGCCACAGCTGATCGCATTTTCACCATTTGATTCAATCACGGTAGAACTGCCGATTATGGTTAAATCCTTTTTATTATCAACTACATTATAAGAATAATTATCGCTCATACTTCTCTCCTATTGACGTTTTATATTTACTCTGCCATTTAATATAGCACCTGAAGCAACTGAGATATTTGCTGAAGTGATATCTCCGGAAACAACAGCACTTGAAGTTAACTTCAAGTCAGCTATTACTGTTACATTACCGTTAACGGTTGAATTGATAGTAGCATTTTTTCCTTCAACATTACCATTGATAACGCTGCCGGTAGCCCCATTGAAATCTGCCTTACAAATAATATTACCGGTTACTTTAGCTCCGTTTTCCAAAGTAACATCATTAGCATTGATATCGCCTTCGACACAGCCACAAATATCGCAACTGCCCGATACGGCTAATCTTCCCTTGATTGTTCCCTCAACCCGGATACTGCCGCCACAGGTAACATTAGATTCCACAACTGTCGAACTGCCGATAACGGTAAATTCATAATCTTTATTATCTTTGAAATTATCTACAACATTTTGACTAGTTACAGCTTTTGGGGTAGTTTCTTTAACAAAAGGAGTTTCGGCCTTAATGTTTTCAAACAAACTGACGCTTTCTTCTTTTTCTTCAGTGATATCATCGATATTATTTAGAATATCTTGTAAATCTTCGCTGTTATTAATTCTTTCATCCATAAAATTTATCTCCTAATTAAATTATAAACACTTTTATAAATCTATTCAATTTGACTTTTCAAATATGCATAGATAAATTCAGAAATATAACCATCCATTACCCTTGAGACATTTGTTTCTTCATAATTGGTCCGATGATCTTTTACTAAAGTATAAGGACAGAAAATATAACTTCTGATTTGAGAGCCCCATTCAATTGACTTTTGTTCGCCTTTGATTTGAGCTATCATATCCTGCTGCTGTTTTAAGTAAATTTGGTAAAGTTTACTTTTAAGCATATTCAGTGCTCTTTCCTTATTTTGCAGCTGGCTTCTTTCCGATTGGCAGGTTGTCACAATACCGGTCGGCTTGTGAATAATTCTAACCGCCGAATCGGTTTTATTGATGTGCTGACCTCCGGCTCCCGAAGCCCGATGAGTTTCAATTTCAATATCTTCCGGTTTAATCTCAATATTAATATCATCATTAAATTGAGGAATAACATCTACCGAAGCAAATGAAGTATGCCTTCTGCCGCCGGAATCAAACGGTGAAATTCTGACTAGCCGATGGACACCTTTTTCACTTTTCAAAAAGCCATAAGCCAATGGTCCGCTGACTAACATGCTGCAGCTTTTTAAGCCGGCTTCTTCACCTTCAAGATAATCCAGAATTTCCACTTTAAATCCTTTTAAAGAGCAATATCTCAGGTACATTCGCTGTAACATTTCCGCCCAGTCCTGACTTTCCGTTCCACCGGCTCCCGGGTGCAGTTCAATAATCGCATTGTTGCGATCGTATGGATGCGATAAAAGAATATTTATCTCAAAGTCCTCATACTGCCTGATTAATTGCTGATACTCCTGCTGAATCAGTTCAGCCATCAAATCTTCCTCTTCCCTGCTCAGCGATTGAATTAACTGGTTCATTTGCTGAAAATGGTCGGACAGCTGATCAAGCTGATTAAGTAATTCCTTATTGGAATTACACTGATCAATTAATGACTGAGCCTTTTTCCTGTCACTGAAGAAATCCTCTTTCAGCATTAATTGTTCGATTTCGGCAATTTCTTTCTCTTTAGCCGCTCTGTCAAAGAGACTCCTTTATTTTATTGAACTTATCGGAATAATCTAGTAATGACTGTTTTATTTCATATAGTTCCATTTTTAGGCACCTCTGTTAATTTCGATACGGCAGTTCATACAGAAGTTAACTACTTCTTTCGCAATATTGTTAAGCATTGTTTCAAACATTTCATAACCTTCAGCAGTATATGCCTTTAACGGGTTGTCTTGAGCATAGGAACGCAAACCGATTCCTTCTCTTAACTTACTCATCATATCAATATGTTCAACCCACTTGCTGTCGATAATCTTTAATACGATAACTTTTTCAAGCTTAATAACGGCATCTCTGACTTCGGAAATCTTGTTTTCGTAATCATTCCACATACAGTTAAATACTGCCTGAGTAATATCTTCCTTCTTGTTTTTACTGTCGAATATTTCCAGTGCTGCTTTTTCATCAACATTCATTACTTCCAATGCCTTCAGCAGTTTTTCGACATCAATACTGTTTTTCTTATCATCATAATATGAAGAAACCAGATCTTCACAAACTCTTTCAAACATATCCTGAACTACCGGATGAATATCATTATTCTCTAAAATTTCATCTCTCTGCTTGTAGATGGTTTCTCTTTGCTGTCTTAAAACATCATCATAATCAAGCAAAGTCTTACGAATATCAAAGTTAGTTCCTTCAACACGTTTTTGAGCCGATTCAATTGATTTGGTAATCATCTTTGATTCGATAGGCATATCACCTAACTGATCAAACATTCCTTTAATTCTTTCGCTGCCAAATCTAACCATCAGTTCATCTTCAAGCGAAACGAAAAATTTTGAACAGCCCGGGTCACCCTGTCTGCCGGAACGACCACGCAGCTGATTATCAATACGTCTCGATTCATGTCTTTCCGAGCCTAAAACTGCTAAACCGCCCAGTTCTCTAACTCCCGGACCTAATTTAATATCTGTTCCTCTTCCTGCCATATTGGTCGCAATCGTAACTGCGCCCTTCAAACCGGCTTTAGCGATAATATCAGCTTCACGCTTATGGTTTTTCGCATTCAATACTTCTTGTTTGATTTTTCTCTGCGAGAACATTTTACTTAAAAACTCTGATACTTCAACTGAAATAGTACCTACCAGTACCGGCTGGCCATTGTTATGTCTTTCGATTACTTCCTTTGTTAAGGCTTCATATTTGGCTTTTTTACTGCCGTAGATAGCATCAGAATAATCGATACGTTTAATCTCTTTGTTGGTTGGAATTTCATATACTCTCATATTGTAGATAGCCAAAAATTCCTCTTCTTCAGTTTTTGCAGTACCTGTCATACCGGCGATTTTGTTATACAATCTAAAGAAGTTCTGATAAGTAATGGTAGCTAAAACCGAGGTTTCCTGTTTAATAGGTACTCTTTCCTTAGCTTCAATAGCCTGATGTAAGCCATCTGAGAAGGCTCTGCCCTCTAAAACACGACCGGTAAATTCATCGACGATTAAAACCTGACGGTCTCTGACGATATATTCAACACCCTTGCTCATAATATAATTAGCTTTTAAAGCATTATTAATATGATGTACCAAAGAAGTGTATTCCGGTTTATACAGGTTATCCAGTTTAAAATGACTTTCAGCCTTACTGATACCTTCTTCAGTTAAGGAAATTGACTTTGACTGAATATCGATAGCGTAGTCTTCCTCTTCGATTAATTTCTTAACAAACTGATCGGCTTTCAGATATAAATTTGCGGTATCTTTATTTCCGCCGGAAATAATCAACGGAGTTCGGCTTTCATCAATTAGAATTGAGTCAACTTCATCGACTAAAGCAAAATTTAAACCTCTTAAAACACGGTCTTCCACTTTTGTTACCATATTATCTCTCAAATAATCAAAACCGATTTCACTGTTAGTCGAGTATGTAATATCACAATTGTAAGCCTGTTTCTTTTGTTGCGAATTCAAGCCCTGGCGGTTTAAACCAACACTCAAGCCTAAAAAACGGTGAATTCTACCCATCCATAGCGAGTCTCTTTCAGCCAGATAATCGTTAACGGTAATAACGTGAACTCCCTTACCGTTTAGGGCATTTAAGTAAACCGGAAAAATACTGGTTAATGTTTTACCTTCACCGGTTTTCATTTCAGCGATATCACCCTGATGCAATACTACCGCACCCATTAACTGAACCGGATAAGCATATTCGCCGATTACACGTTTAGCTGCTTCTCTAACTACTGCATAAGCTTCGCACATAATATCGTCTAATGTTTCACCATTATTTAATCTCTCTTTAAACTCTTCAGTTTTATTTTTTAATTGCTCATCTGATAAGTCAGCCATTGTATCAGCCAAATCTAAAATCGGGGCAATTTTCTTTTCTAACATCTTTACATCTCTTTTTGTTGAATCAAATATTTTATTAATCAAACTTGCCATAGAAAAACCTCCACCAATATATTTTACCATAATCAAATTATTCCTGCATCATTGTACCAACTAAGTTAGCGTTTATTCCAATCATTTCTGTCGGTTATGCGTTTCAGTCAACTAAATTGCTTATATGTTATATAAATCTGTTAATTTTGTTAATATACACTATTGGCTTAATAATTCTATTGCTTTTTGGTATTTGACTACCCTTTGTTTGTCACTATCGCTAACTTGGTCCAGTCTTGTCAAATCACTGTTATGTCTTAAATCAGCAAGTTTTACGGTTTTGGCTATTCCATTTTCTTTTATGCTGGCAATATATTGCAGATAATCAACCTGCTTATCGTGAGTCAGTAACTTCAAGGCTTCGATTACTTCATCCGCAAATCCCATTTGTTTTAAGTCATCAAGGCTGTAGTTAGTATCTTCGATGACATCATGAAGTAATGCCACTATCGTTGTAGTTTCATCCGGCATCTGCGTTGCCAATAAAAACGGATGAAAAACGTAGGGCAGCCCACTTTTATCATACTGATCCTGATGCGCCTGATAACATATTTTTAGAGCTTTTTTCGTTTTTTCAGTGTAAATCAATTAATTCACCGCCTTCTATCAATAGTAAAGGGGATAGCTGATTAGCTCTCCCCTATGACATATAATCTAACAATTATTATTTACTGCTCAAGTATTCATCAATACCCTTAGCAGCAGCTTTTCCGGCACCCATTGCCAAGATAACTGTAGCAGCACCGGTAACAGCATCGCCTCCGGCGAAGACACCTAATTTAGTTGTTTCACCGTTTTCTTCTTTAGCGACGATACAACCGTGGCTGTTAGTTTCCAATCCCTCAGTAGTAGAAGTGATTAATGGGTTAGGTGATGTACCTAATGACATAATTACTGTATCACAATCCATTACATATTCAGAATTAGGAATTACAACCGGTTTTCTTCTGCCTGAAGCATCAGGTTCGCCAAGTTCCATCTTAACCAGTTTGATACCTGTTACATTATCATTTTCATCTGATAAGATTTCAACTGGATTCTGTAATAAATCGAAGATAATACCTTCCTGTTTAGCATGATGTACTTCTTCCTTACGAGCAGGTAATTCTTCCTCACCACGACGGTATACAACATGCACTTCAGCGCCAAGTCTTAATGCAGTTCTGGCAGCATCCATCGCAACGTTTCCGCCACCAACTACAACAACTTTCTTGCCGCACTTAATAGGTGTATCAGAATCATCTCTGAAAGCCTTCATTAAGTTATTTCTGGTTAAGAATTCATTTGCTGAGAATACACCGTTAGCGATTTCGCCAGGAATATTCATAAACTTAGGTAAGCCAGCACCTGAACCGATGAATACAGCATCAAAGCCCTGTTCGTTTAATAATTCATCAACAGTGATTGAACGGCCAATGATAACATTGGTATCAACCTTAACACCTAACTTCTTAACATTTTCGATTGTTGACTTAACAACAGTATCTTTAGGTAAACGGAATTCAGGAATACCATATACCAATACACCGCCGGCCTGATGGAATGCTTCAAAAATAGTAACATCATAACCCATCTTAGCCAAATCACCGGCACAAGTTAATCCGGCAGGACCTGAACCAACAACAGCAACCTTCTTGCCATTGCTTACGCCGGCCTTATCAGCCTGATAACCGTGTTCTCTGCACCAGTCAGCAACATATCTTTCCAATTTACCGATTGAAACTGATTCGCCTTTAATTCCTCTGATACATTTTCCTTCACATTGAGTTTCCTGTGGACATACTCTTCCGCAGATAGCAGGTAATGCTGACTGTTGGGCAATGATATCAGCAGCAGCCTGAACATTTCCGCTCTTTAATTCCTGAATGAAAGCCGGAATGTTGATAGAAACCGGACAACCCTTTTGACATAATGGGTTTCTACAGTTTAAACAACGGCTAGCTTCTGCTAATGCTTCTTCTTCGTTATATCCTAAACAAACTTCTTCAAAATTAGTAGCTCTTACTTGTGGATCCTGTTCTCTTACAGGAACTTTTTTAGTTACATCCATGACTGAACCTCCTACTTATCACTTGAACAATGTCCGCATCCGCCATGATGGCTGTCGCCTTCTTGAAGTTTTAACATTGCTCTGGTTTCTTCATCTCTATACAATCTAGCACGTTTCATAGCTAAATCGTAATCAACCTTATGGCCATCAAATTCAGGTCCGTCAACGCAAGCGAATTTAACCTGACCGTCAACAACGATACGACATGCTCCACACATACCTGTACCATCGATCATAACAGGGTTCATACTTACAATTGTAGGAATACCTAACTCTTTGGTGCATAATGAAGTGAACTTCATCATAACAACCGGTCCGATGGCAACACAACAATCGTAGTGCTTTCCTTCTTCATTTACCAAATGCTTAACCATATCGGTACCGACACCCTTCATACCATAAGAACCGTCATCTGTTGTAATATAAACATTATCAGCAACTGAACGCATCTGCTCTTCATAGAAGATTAGATCCTTGCTTCTAGCTGCCATAATAACATCAGCTTTAACACCGTGCTGGCTCAGCCATTTAACCTGTGGATAAACCGGGGCAATACCAACACCACCGCATACAAATAAATAATGCTTTTTCTTTAATTCTTCTAAGTCTTCATTAACGAAATCTGATGGTTTTCCTAACGGACCAACTACATCAGTAAAGCAATCACCGGCCTTTAATTCGCTCATCTTAGTTGTAGATGCTCCAACTGTTTGGAAAACAATTGTAACTAAACCGGTTTCACGATCGTAATCGCAAATTGTTAATGGAATTCTTTCCCCTAATTCTCCTGTCTTAACAATTAAAAATTGTCCAGGTTGACAACTGTGAGTAATAAATGGAGCCTCAACCTTCATCAACCAGTTTTTTTCAGACAAATGTTGTACTTCAACAATTTTGTACATGCCTAAACAATCCTCCTGTTTTCTTTTAAACACTATAAAAAGTGCAATTATCTTTATAATTATATACTATTTTTAAGCCAAAATTAAAATTTATTTATCTTGTTAATGCAAACTAATCTCTTCATCACTGATAAAACCGTGAAGTGTTCTTACAACGATATGATTACACTGATGCCAGACCTCAGTAGCCTCGATTGCCATAACTATCAAGTTACCGATAATGATAATAATCGGATAAATGTAACTGGCTAATGAAGCCAAATAATAAACTATATACATTAAAAAAGCGTGAGCCAAAGCAAAACAGCCAACCTGCAGAAATGACATAACAGCACTGATATATTTAATTACCGAGCTGCTGATAATACCAAATCTTTTTTCTTTCGTGCCATCCAAAAGCAAGATCACACATGATATGGCCAGGATGACAAGTGCCAGATACAATAACAAACGACTTTGTGACTTGGTTAAAACCATAAAGCCGAATATCAGGGCACAAATATAAAATAAGATAGCCGGAAGACAGTTATTACTGTAAATAATTCCCTTATAGTCTTTCTCCAGCAGCTTATCAATAACATTTATGCAAATAGCCGACAGTATCATTAATATTCCGATAAAAGCAACCGCCAAAAGTAAGGTTTCGGTATTGGCCCGCTCCAGCAAGCCAAAACGCCAATAACTCAAATGAGCCTGCTGCATCAACTCGCCGATGATTTCCTCATTACCGAATACTGAACCGTAAAACCAGCCGAAAATCGTGGAAAACAAACCAACACGCATAAAGATCGAATAATGACCCTTCTTGCGCATTAAAAAGCCAAAGATTATCAATAAGATACCTTGCCCGATATCACCAAACATTACCCCAAACAGGATACAGAAACAAATCGTGTAAAAGCTGGTCGGATCGATTTGACCATAATGAGGCAAATGACCATCTGTCAGCAAAGAAGCAAATGGCTTGCTGAACCAGTTGTTTTTCAAAAGAACCGTGGGTTTATCGCTGGTTTCAATTTCTTTTATCTGATATTGAAAGTTATTTTCGTTTAAATAATCGGTAATGATCTTTTCCCGATCAGCCACAAAAAAAACAGTGTCCGAGTAATCCTTGCTGCCATATACCCCTTTAAGCTGCTTTACCTTGTCTACTGCTTCAATCGGGGTTAAGACCATCTTTTTCATCTTAATAATCGACATAATATCCCCTTTAAATATTTACTCTTTCCACAATTTGTGCGGAAACTAAACCAATTACTATTCCTGTCACTATTCCGCTGATAATTAAAAACGGT
>JBJFHD010000113.1:0-2045 GCA_051893335.1 Erysipelotrichaceae bacterium
GGGGAAGTTTTTGGTCAACAAATCTATAAAACTAAAGCTTCGGTTGAGCGCGTAACTTGCGCTTGACCGAAGCTTTTTGTGTTTAATTCAGTTCTATTGTTAATTTAACTCTATAAGATATTTTGGCGTACTATCGTTACCTTGCGTAATGGCTAATTTGGTTGGACACCAACATCGCCAACCATCTCAGCATAACTTATAAGCTTAACATTCTGTTCTTGAGCGAGTTTTGTGCACCTAGATGTGAAGCCTGATTTGCTGAAAACATAGTAGTACAAATGCTTATAGGGAAGTAATTTAGCTCGTAGTAGCAATGTTTCCACAACATCATAATCGGTTTTTTCATTCCGCCATTTACATTCAGCCACAATAGCGCTATCAGCATTAGCTGCAACAATATCTAATTCCTCTTGCCGTTTTAATTGGGGATTGGGTCCCCACCAACGACCAATTTCTTGAAAAGCGCAGGGAAGATTATCGTATTGCTGCCATAAATAATCACGACAGATGTCTTCAAAAACTTTGCCCATATAATTACCCAAAAGGCCTTCAATATTGTTCCAAGCATTTTCCGCTTTGCCCCTCTGGATTAAAGCTATATTGTTGGGAATAAAACGATACCAAAAACGGAAAAGATTATCTTTGATCGTATAAATGCTTTTGCGTGATTCCTTAGACCCAATGGGCGTTTCCTTCATGATGATACCAAGTTCTAAAAGCTTGTCTAAATAGTTGGCTGCGGCGCTGCTTTCCAAACCTACCTTGGAGCATATCTCAGCATTTTTAGAGCTGCCATTGGCAATGGCTTTAATGATAGCATTGTAAATAGCTGGCTGACGCATCTCCTGTTGCATGAGGTTTTCAGGCTCCTCCAACAAATATCCGCTAGGCAGCAAAAAATTTTTAATGATATTCTCTTTGATTGAGAGTTTATCATTAAAAAAAGACATATATTGTGGTATGCCGCCAGTGATGCCATAGACTAAAGCTAAATCCTCATTCGTGAAATGCTGGAAATAATGCTTATACTCGTAAAAATCAAAGGGCATGATTTGCAATTGTCCGGTGCGTCTACCATACAATGGACTTTGATAACCTAGCACCTGCTTCTCCATAAAAGACATGGAGGAACCACAGAGTATGATGAATAGTTTACTATCCTTTTTTAAGCGCAAGTCGATGAGCTTTTGCAAAATTGAAGATATAGGCTTATAGGATTTTGCCAAATAAGGATATTCGTCAATTACTAAAACTAGTTGCTTTTGTAAGGACATTTCACAAATAGCATTCAGAGCCTGTTCATAGCTTTGATAAACTGGGGCGTTGAAACTTAGAACTTCATTGATGCTAGCAATACTGTCGCTGAAGCTAATGAGATTCTCTTGGGGAGTTGTATCCGTCGCCATAAAATAAATAGCTTCTTTATCCTTGATAAATTCATTTATTAGAGTCGTTTTGCCAACTCTGCGTCGGCCCCAAATGATGATACATTGGAATTTATTATCTTGGTATAAGCGTTCTAACTGCTCCAACTCATTATTTCTACCGATAAACATAACAGGCCTCCTTTTATTGAAAATAAGTATAATATGATTAGGTAAATTATAATTAAGTAAATTATACTACACTAAAAGTAAGGAAGCAAGCATGAAGGAAACTTTTAGTGTCATAACGCCAACGAAGCTTTTTGTGTTTAATTCAGTTCTATTGTTATTCAATCATATTGTAAATGTAAAGGTCTTTGGTGTACAATATTGAAGAAAAGTACGCAAGATAGTACGTAAGAAAGTGCGTAAGAAAAATTGAGGAGGCTCACAAACCATGCATAAAAACATTTTACTTTACAAGGCTATGCTGCAGCATTTCGCAGGTGAATCAAATCATGAATGAGCTCATTAACAAATATGATGCTGTGGCCCTTTTCAGTGGCGGCCTGGACAGCATTTTAGCCGTGCGGGTGATTATGGACCAGGGCTTGAAGGTTTTGGGCTTGCATTTCTGCTCCCCTTTCTTTGGCGCGCCCGAAGCTATTGACAAATGGAAGC
>JBJFHD010000114.1:0-2010 GCA_051893335.1 Erysipelotrichaceae bacterium
CTTTCTTGATAATGACATTCCATACTTCTCATCTGTATACCCTCCAATTTATCCAGGTAGTGTCAAACCAACTACCTGTTTTTATTTCTAAATCTTTTATTTTCAAGGAATTCTCAACTTTTTATACAAAAAAAGTGATTACCCCCTAAATAACCAGTATAATTGAATCACCACAAAACAATTATCCGTATAGAGAAAGGTAATCACCTATGGACATTATAATGTATCTGATTCAATTAGTTCAATACCAACATAAACAAATTTGCTGGCTTTTATCATTTATCTGTAGATTTATTCCTTTAAGACAATGGGCTTTTGATGATTCCCACTCTCCAAAGTATAATAAATTTGTTATTGATAAACTTCCTAGAATTATTTCTTTTAAGCAGGAATGGGATTGGAAAGACTTAATCCCTTACTATGAAGAGCGCTACCACAAAACTATTAAACCTGTTTTTCGTCATCGTGATTGCAACGTTCCTGAAGATTGTCGTTGTCTTTCTTGTAATGCTCCTTTTCATTATCTCATGTGGAATGATGGCAAACGTCAGTCTCAATTATTGTGTAAAGTTTGTAATTCCAGGTTTAATCCTAAATCTGAAACCAGGTTTTCTAAGACCCATGCCTTCAGATGTCCTCATTGCAATCATACACTTATTCGTATTAAAGACCGTAAACACTTTGTTATCCATAAATGTATTAACGATGAATGTCCTTATTATCTTCATAACCTTAAAAAAGTTGATAAATCTGATCTGGCAGACAACAAATATAAATATAAACTTCATTACATCTACCGTGAATTTCAGATAGATTTCTTTCGCATGGACTTAAATACACTACCCAAACACGCTTCCTCATTGCGTTTTTCAAAACATGACGCTCATGTCATGTCTCTTTGCCTTACCTATAAAGTAAACCTTGGCCTGTCTCTTCGCAAAACAGTTCAGGCTTTAAAAGACATTCATGGCATCAACATTTCTCATCAACAGGTTGCCAACTATTGTAAAACAGCTTCTATCTGCATCAAACCGTTTGTTGATAATTATAACTACGGTACTGGCAGTGTATTTACTGCCGATGAAACTTATATCAAAATCCGTGGCGTCAAAACTTATATCTGGTTTATCATGGATGCTGCCAAACGTTCCATTATCGGATATCAGGTATCTGACAACCGTGGTGTCGGACCATGTATTCTTGCTATGAGAATGGCATTTCGTCACTTAAAGGAGTTACCTAAAAACTTTAAGTTTATTGCTGATGGTTACAGTGCTTATCCTCTTGCTGCTCAACAGTTTTTTCTTGAATTGGGTGATGCCTTTAAATTTGATATCACACAGGTTATAGGTCTTTCTAATGATGATGAAGTATCAAAAAAATTCAGACCTTATAAGCAGATGATTGAACGGCTAAATCGCACTTACAAAGCTTCGTATCGTAAAACCAATGGTTTTGATAACATCGATGGTGCCAACTACGACCTAGCACTTTGGGTTGCTTATTATAACTTTTTAAGACCCCACAAGCTCAATAATTATCACGTATTAAACAAAGTGGAAATGTTATCCAAAGCTGATACTATGCCTGATAAATGGCAACTATTAATCTTTCTCGGCCAGCAAACAATCCTAAACATTCAAAACGGCGAAGCCGCTAACTGTTCTTAGATTCCAAGCCAGAGGTAATTCATAGCCATCAGAACCCTGGGTTCTGACAAGACATTCTGTCTTGCCCTTGATGGTACGAAAAAGAACTGCTACACTGCTGTAGTCGACGGTCGAACACCTAACTGTTCTTGAGTTCTTCGCCGTCGGTGATAACCATACAGCGGTTCTTTTTCGTGCCATCAAGGGTGGCGGAAAGCTATCAACAACATATAAATCTACAATTATCAAGGTTCATATTGGCTATTTTTTTATAACCCTTTTTTTCATAACTCAGTTGACACTACCTTTATCCAAACAAAGGTTCCGAACATTTATTCTTTATGTTCTTATTATATAGAAC
>JBJFHD010000115.1:0-36907 GCA_051893335.1 Erysipelotrichaceae bacterium
AACGGTGGGTGAGGTAATGACTCATAGAACCGATATGGTTGTTTTGCAGGTCGACGACAGTTTTGAGGAAGCAATGCAGAGTTTCTCATCGACCGGTTATTCAAGAATTCCGGTATATGGGGAAGATATTGACAATATAAAGGGTATCCTATATGTAAAGGATTTAATTGAATACTGTATGAGTGATCACAGTAAGCCATTTAAAATCGAGGAACATTTAAGAGATGCGATGTTTGTTTACGAAAATCTGAAATGTGACGATTTACTTCCGATGTTTCAAAAGAACCATGTTCAAATAGCGATTGTACTAGATGAATATGGCGGAACTTACGGTTTAATCACTATGGAAGATTTGCTGGAGTCAATTGTCGGCAATATTCAGGACGAATTTGACGGAGAAGAAGAAACTGAAATTGAAAAGATCAATGATAGTCATTTTATCGTTGACGGTGCTGCACTGATTGAGGAAGTATCTGAGATGATTCATGTTCATTTAGACGATAGTGAAAATGATACTATTGGTGGGTTAATTATGGATATTCTGGGACATGTTCCTGATGAAGATGAACATGCGGAAGTTAAAATTGCCAATGCCACCTTTAAAATAATCAGTATGGATGAACAATCAATCGATAAAATTGATATCGTTGTAGAAAATAGCGGTGAAAGTGATGGAAGCAATAAAGAAGATTCAGGCCAGTAGAAAAGAAATATTTGATACTTTGGTAAACTCGATGATTGCCGAATGTAAGATGGATACCGGTAAGGATATTACTTTTAATGACATTAAAAACGGTTATAAATATAAAAAAAGAGCCAAAGAAGGTCGAAAAGAAGTAGAGGCAACAGTCCATATCAAGAAACCGGAAATTAACAGCCGGCTCAGTATTAATGTATCTTATCCAAACAGCAGGTATTTGATGACTTACCAGCTGGATAAAATCGACGATAAACATACTTTGGTGCGTTATAGTCAAATTGATTCAAGCAAGGAAAAAGAAGGATTAATAATGCGCTTATGGTTTTCATTCAGTATGAAACGCCGAATTGCCAAAATGGGTAAATTTATTAAAAAGAATAGGTAAACTCTTTTAGAGTTAATCTATTCTTTATTTAAAGGGGATATATGAAAAAGAAACTTCTAATCATATTTGCGGCGGTTTGTTGTGTTGTTGCTTTTACCGTTGTTTATGATAAGTCTTATCAGCCGGCCAAAATTCTTGTTACTTCTGATATCCATTATCTAAGTGAACAATTACATGATGATGGGATTGCATATCAATATATGCTTGATAATTCCGATGGCAGACTAACCCAGTATTGTCAGCAAATTTTAGACGCTTTTATCGAGGACGTATTGTATCAAAAGCCGGATGTCTTGATTATCAGCGGTGATTTAACACTTAATGGCGAGAAATTGTCGCATTTGGCTCTGGCGGAAAAACTGTCTGTTTTAACCGAAAGCGGAATTCAGGTTTTGGTTACAGCCGGTAATCATGATATTAATTCATATCGAGCCGCCGGTTTTTTCGATAACGAGTATGTAGCAGTTGACAGCATTGACGAAACTGAGTTTGTAACGATTTATAACGACTGCGGTTTTGCGCAGGCTTATAGCAGGGATGAGAGTTCGTTAAGTTATATGTATCAGGTCAATGATGATTTATTCATAATTATGCTTGATACTAATGGCTATGGGAAAAACTATCTGCAACAGGATACTTATAGCTGGCTGGAAACTCAGTTAAAGGAAGTTAAAAAGAAAAGAGCTAAAGTAATAACAGTTACCCATCAAAACGTTTATGCCCATAACGATTTATTGGTTTTCGGCTATCAGTTATATGATGGCGATAAATTAAAACAATTGCTGGAAAAATATCAGGTAGCACTGAATTTGAGCGGCCATATTCATCTGCAGCATTATGTCGAAGCTAAACTCAGCGAAATAACCAGCAGTTCTTTGTTAATGCCGCCTTTACAGTATGGCATAATTAATTTTACCGGCAGTATTGATTATTCTACCCAAAAGATCAATTTTGCCAATTTTTGTGCGAAAGAAGATATTACTGATGAAAGAATCATTAACTTAAATGATTATTCCAAGCAGTATTTTATCGAGCAATCATATAAAAAAGGCTTATCAGCAATGCAGCAGTATGATTGTCAGCAGCAATTAAAAGAAACTGTTGCCGAAGTCTTTGCCGATTACAATTATTATTACTTTTCCGGCGAAGCATTTGATGCTTCAGACTATCAACAACAGGCTGAGCTGGCTGCCGGTTTAGGTGGCTTTATGGAAAAATACATTGAGATTATTACCGCAGAAGCCTCAATAGATTTTACCAAATTAAAGATTGAACCATAGTATACTAAAGCAGAGATTTTCTGCTTTTTTGCTGAAAAAAAGGCTTGCTTTTTATAAATTAATATGGTTATATATTAGAGATAACTTTGAAGACGGTACAGCGATGCCGACAAGTTAGTAAAAACATTATTTTTTTGCTACATGTCTTGTCGGTCTGACAAGTTTTTTTATGAGGTGTTTTATGAAATTTAAAGCAAAGATTATGAGTAGTGAAGACATTGACAGAGCGTTAATCAGATTGTCTCATCAGATTATTGAAAAGAATAACGGGGTTAATAATCTTTGTCTTATCGGGATTAAAACAAGAGGTGTACCTCTGGCAGAGAGAATAGCAGCTAATATCAAAAAAATTGAGAATGTTGATGTTGAAGTAGGTCAGCTGGATATTACTTTATATCGTGATGATTTAAGCAAAGTAAATCATGACCCGGTTGTTAATTCGACAAACATTCCTTTTTCTATCGAAAAGAAAATAGTGGTATTGGTTGATGATGTTATCTTTACCGGAAGGACGGCTCGGGCAGCACTTGATGCTCTTATGTCACTTGGCAGACCTGCAAAAATCCAACTTTGTGAACTGATTGATCGAGGCCATAGCGAGCTTCCGATTAAGGCAAACTTTGTTGGAAAAAACATCCCGACATCACTCAATGAAGTTGTAATGGTTCAGCTTGTTGAAACAGATGGTGTCAGTAGCGTCGTCATTAACGAAAAGTAAAGGAGAAGAATGATGACAAAAGAAAAAGAAGTTTACGGTTATTTGCCTGATGAAGACCCTAGTTTAGGAAGATTATTGCTCTATGCTTTACAACAAGTCATAGTAATGTTTCCGGCTACAATTACGGTAGCCTTAATCACTGGCTTTCAGGTCTCAACAACCATTTTTGCTTCAGGATTAGCAACTTTATGCTTTATCCTGATCACTAAAAGAAGAATCCCGTTATATTACGGCAGCAGCTTTGCTTATTTATCAGCCGTTTCATCGATGGCAATGGCAGAAGGAACCGCAGAACAGATTGCGATGTGGCAACAAACCGGAATTTTACCAGCAGAGTTAATTTCAAAGGCTCAGTTTGGTATTATTATGTCCGGCTTTATCTCAATTGCTGCCGGCCTGATTGTAAAAAAATGCGGTAAAGATGCAGTTGAAAAATTATTGCCTGCTTCGATTACCGGCTCAGTATCAATGATAATCGGTTTAACCTTATCACACAGTGCTTTAGGAGATTTCATTAATGTTTCAGGCAGCACTTTGCAGAATAACTTATGGTTAATCGTTTCAATTGTTACACTCTTATCAACGATTGTTTATTCTCGTTATTTAAAAGGATTGTTAGGCCAGCTGCCTTTATTGCTCGGTGTTGTTACCGGTTGTGCTGTAGCTGGATTATTCTTGGTTATATTTGATGTCAATTTGTTTAGAAGTGTACCTCAAGCTGCTTTAGAGGCTTCAATCTTTAAAATCGGCGATGGAAGTATCTTTGCTTTACCGGCATTTACTTTGCCTAAGTTTTCCTGGACTGCTTTAATCGGAATTATGCCGATTGCTATTGCGACCTTGCCGGAAAGTACAGCGCATATTTATCAGCTTGATATTTATGTAAATGATGTTGCCAAACAAAAGGGCAAAGGCAGATATGATATTGAGGGTTTATTAGCCGATAATCTGATTGGCGATGGCTTATGCGATATGATTTCGGGTATGGTCGGCGGTCCGGCTGGAACCAACTATGGGGAAAATATTTCAACAATGGCTATCACAAAGGTATTTAGTGTCAAAGTATTATCGGTAGCAGCGATTATTGCGATGGTCATTTCCTGCTTTACGCCATTAATTAAAGTTATTTACGGTATTCCGACTGCGGTAATTGGCGGTATTGAAGTATATTGTTTCGGTGCCATTGCAGCTCAGGGTATTGCGATTATGATTGATAAAAAAGTAAGCATGTTTGATTCAAAAAATATTGCTGTTATTGCAGTAGTTATGATGATTGGCTTAGGCGGTCAATATGCTTTTGGCGGATCTATTCCATTATTCGGTATTAATGTGCCTAATATTGCTGCTGCTGCAGTAATCGGAATTGCAGTCAATGCTTTATTGTCGATCAAAGATAAAAAAGCTGATTAAGTATACAAAAGGAATAAGTTTTAGATACTATTCCTTTTTCTTTTTGGCAGGTTGCTATGGTATAATGCTTTTTGTAGGTGATCTGATGTTTAGAATTGATGAATTTAAGGTTTTTGAAAATCTTTCCGATGAACAGTTGTTTGCTCGGGTTATAAAAAAATATAAAATCAATAAAAATGATTTGCTGAATATATCAATTATCAAAAAGAGTATCGATTGTCGAAAAAAGGACAATATTCATTTTTGTTACAGTTTTGCTTTAGATTTAAGAAACGAAGAAAAGTATAATTATTTAAAAAAGTATAATCAGCCAAAGGTAATCATTGAAAACCATCGAACCAGTAAATATGAGCCGGTTATTATCGGTTCGGGGCCAGCCGGCTTGTTTTGCGGCTTAATACTGGTTGAAAACGGCATTTGCCCGATTATTGTTGAACAGGGAGAAAAAGTCGAAGACCGTATGAAGACCGTGCAGGCTTACAAAGACGATGCCGGTAAGTTCGACTGTTATAGCAATGTCCAATTCGGTGAAGGTGGTGCCGGAACCTTTTCCGATGGGAAACTGACTACTAATGTCAATTCACCGCTGATTAATCTGGTTTTAAATTATTTTGTGAAATTTTCAGCGCCAAAGGAAATCATGTATCAAAGTAAACCTCATATCGGAACCGATAATCTGGTTAAGATTATGAAAAATATCAGAGAGTATATTGAAGCTAAAGGCGGTCGTTATTATTTCAACACTCGTTTTATTGATTATCAAAAAGAAAACGGTTTGATAAATGTAATTTGTGATAACAGACAATTTCTTACCGACACTTTAGTTTTAGCCGTTGGTCATAGTGCCAGAAATGTTTTGGAGCTGTTGAAACAAAAGGAAATTCTATTAGCCAGAAAAAACTTTGCGGTCGGTGTAAGAATTGAGCATTTACAGCAGGACTTAAATAAAGCCCAATATGGCGACTGTAAACTGCAATTGCCGGCAGCTGAATATAAATTGGCTTATCATGGCGATAAAAGAGATTGTTATAGTTTCTGTATGTGTCCGGGCGGCTATGTCGTTGCCAGCAATAGCGAATATGATGGAATTGTTACCAATGGAATGAGCTATTTCAGTCGGGATAATGTTAACTGTAATTCCGCCTTGCTGGTAAATGTGAAAACCACCGATTTCAGCGGTGATGATCCTTTGAGTGGGATGTATTTTCAAAGAGAGCTGGAACATCAGGCCTATCTCTACGGTCATAAAAGCGGTGCCGCTCCGGTTCAAAAAGTCTCTGATTTTTTAAGTAACCGGTCGACTACTTCTTTCGGCAAAATCTTACCTACTTATTTGCCGAAAGTAGCAATGAGTAATCTAAATGACTTTTTGCCGGATTTTGTTAAAGACACCCTCAAGGAGGCTTTGGGTTATTTTGACAGTAAAATCAAAGGCTTTAATGATCCAGACAGCATCTTAACGGCAGTGGAGTCCCGCAGTTCTTCAACAATTACCATCAAAAGAAATGCCGATATGGTCAGCAGTGATGCTCAAATTTATCCGATAGGGGAAGGTGCCGGTTATGCTGGCGGGATTACTACTGCTGCAATTGACGGTATCAAGGCAGCAATCAAAATTATGCAATGAAAAAAGCGATGATTCGCTTTTTTACTCTAAATAAATATAATAAGTGGTTAAATCCAGTTCTTTTAAGGATTCAGTGACTATGTGGTTGCAGCGTCCTTTTTTACAGGGAAACTTTTCAACTAATTTGATAGAAGCGGTATTTCTGATGTCTACTTCATAAATGAAGCATTTGTAATCTTTAACTGATTTTAAGTATTCCAGCAAAGCTTTTAACGCTTGATAACCGTAACCGTGGCGGAAAACGCTTTTCTTTAACCAAAGACCGACTTCAGGACAATCCCTGTCAAGATCAAATGCTTCAATGCTGCCTAAGAATTCCCGTTCTTTTGATAAGATGGCTAACTCCAGCATCTTACCAAATTTCATCTGGCTGATAAAATCATTGAGAAATAGTTCGGCCTGTTTTATATCCTTGAAACTGTCCGGATACTGGTATTTGGTGATTTCATCGTCGAACTGGAGGTAATAATCAGTCAGATAATCCATCTTAAAGGGTTCAAGAATTAAATCAGCGGTTTTAATTGAGATATCTTCGTACATAAATTTATAAATTCTTTAAAGCAGCAACAGCACTGCCGGCTAAATTGGCGTCATTGTCATTAACGACACAATAATATCGTTTTAGTTGACCATTAACATAATCAATCATATATTTATTGATTTTTTCCTTAAAAGAGTAACACTTATGATAGGTTGAACCTTCAATCATGATCCGTACCGGTGAACAAATGCTTTTGCCTCTGTCCATTTGAATAATATCACTGGCTAAATTGGCTACTACTAACTTACTGCTGCGCTCTAATGCCTGATCGATAAAGAAATACAGCAGTTCTTTATCATGCAGAGAAGCGGTCGCATTAGCCAGTAAATTGTCCGAGAATGGCTTTCTTAAAAAACTGTCGACCTCGACCATGGTGAAATCACTTAATGTTATAATCTGTTCGGGATTGGAAAACAATCCTTCCTTGGCAGCCTGCTTAATCGTCTGATTGATTACAGAGCCTAAGTAAATACCTGAGATCATCTTCTCGAATTTACTGTCGCCGGGATTGAAAGAATTGTCGTCAACTATCTTATCAAAGTAGCCTTGATTTACCTTGTCAAACATTCCGCTTTCGGTATTAATGATCATCTCTTCCATCGGACAGCCGGCTATTTTGGTAATCAGCGCTGTTTTTTCAATGTAAGCCGAATTGGTACCGGTGCCTAGAATTAGACCGATTTGTCCGTCAATTGATGCTCCTTTGGAAAGGTTTGGACCACCTAATAAGGTGGCAACTGTATCATTGAGGACTACAACCTTTAAATCAGGCTGATATCCTTTTTCCTGCAGTTTTCGATTCATGCTTTGACCTAAAATAAGTCCTTGGTAGTCGGTTATTTGATTTTCTTTCGAGAATGAGATAATTTTGCCGTCCTTATTCGGCAATATTTCAGCTGGGAAGGAGAAGCAGAAACCGATATTGTGACTGTATTGTAAAAAAGGAATGAGTAAATCTACCAGTTTATCGATGAATTGTTCGCCAGTCATTTCGCTGTTTGCTCCCAACATCGGATATTTTTCAAACTTTAAAACATCCAAGCCGTTTTCGGTAAACTGGACGGCAGCAATTCTGAGATTTGTTCCGCCGGCATCAATAACGACAACCGGTAAATTGAGCGGCAATTGACCGCTGGTTGAAAGGTAGGTAGGTATCATCAAAAGTGATGAAGGCTGACCTTTTAAACCGTTTTGCATATCTTTAAGCATTAAGCTGACTGTATCATCAATTGAAATGTCGGAAAAATGTTGATTATATTTTTTTAAAAAAACTTCGGTCGTATTCAAATAGTTCATATTATCCTCCCAAAAACTATAAAAATTATAGCATACTGCTGTTTATATGCTCTATGAATATTATTTCATAACATGAAAATATGAAAAGAGTTTTTGAAAATAATTTTGAAAAAGAATTGATAGTTATATCAAAATAGGCTATAATGAAAACTCAGGGAGGACGATATGGAATTAGAAAATAACGCTTATTTTTGGCAAAAAATAGACACTTTAGTTTTGAGTAGTAATATGGTTATTGACCATAAGAAGAATACCTCTCATCCAAGCTATCCTAATTTGATTTATCCGGTTGATTACGGTTATTTAAAAGATGATGTTAATGATAAAGACGAAAGAATTTCTTTTTTTCAGGGAAGTGAAGAAGCAGCAAATGTCGATTCTATTGTAGTTTGTGTTGATATTTTAAAAAGAGATGTCAGCGTTAAATTGCTTATCGGTTGTACCAAGCAGGAAGAACTTGCTATATTGGAACTATTAGACCAGACTGATTATCAAAAGGCTATTTTGATTCGCCGTGGCAGTAATGTTCCTTTCTGGGCTTATAGTTTGTAGAATTGATTTTTATCATTAATTGATTGAAATATGACAGAATTAAATCTGCCATTTTTTTAAAGGAGGTAAATTTATGCAAAAACTGACAATCTTACATTCTAATGATATTCACGGTGATTTTTCCGCAAAAGATGATAATGGCCAAAAGAAGGGCGGTATTTCCCTGCTTTCGGGCTGCGTCAGTGAAATCAGAAAAAATACCGAAAATGTGATTTATGCCATCAGCGGTGATATGTTCCGTGGCTCGATTATCGATTCGGAATATCGGGGTTTATCGACAATTGAACTGGTGAATTTCTTATCTCCTGATGTGGTTACTTTGGGTAATCATGAGGTCGATTATGGGATTGCTCATTTGCTTTTTTTGGAAAAGTGTGCCCGGTTTCCGATTATCAATTCCAATTTATATATCAAATCGAATCATCAAAGATTATTCAAACCGTATAAGATAATCAATATTCACGGTATTAGAGTAATGTTTATCGGCATTATAACTGAGGAGGTTTTGCAGCAAACCCGTAATGAACAATTAATCGGTTCATTTATCGATATTTGGCAGGCAAGAGATGAAATAGGTGTGATTATTGATAACTATAAGACAACCAAAGTAGATTTGACCGTTTTGCTTACACATATCGGTTTGGAAGAAGATATTAAACTGGCGGAAATTCTTGATCCGAAATGGGGCGTTAACCTTATTATCGGCGGTCATTCCCATACTAAAATGGATCAACCGGTAGTTGTTAATTCCATTCCGATTGTTCAGGCATATTGCGGCACTGAATGTTTAGGCAAAATGGATATCACCATTGCTGATGACCAAAGTATCTCATATCAATGGCAATGTATCGAGATAAATGAAAATAACTGTCGTGAAGACAGCGTTATGGCAGAACTTTTGCAGCAATATCAAAGCGCAACAGATATTAAGTATAAAAGAGTTATTACTACTTTCAAAAGAGAACTGACCCATCCTAAACGAAATCAGGAAACCGAACTTGGCAATTTAGTTGCCGACTTGTTACAATGTGATTCTTCTTTCGATGTGATGCTGTATGCTTCCGGTTCAATCAGAAAAACAGCCTTAGGACCGATCGTGACTTATCAGGATTTAAAGGAATGTTTCCCTTATAATGATGAAGTTGTTATGTTACAGGTAACAGGTAAGCAGTTTGCCCAGATGATAACCTATATGTTAAGGGATGAGTGCTTTGAAGGTGACCATACAGAATTTTATCAGCTATCTAAGGGGATGAGAGTTTTATATGACAGAAACACAAAACAGCTGCTGGAATTCAAACTGAACGGAAAAGACATTGTTGATGATATGATGATTAATATCGGTATTCAATCAGGCTATCATTATAATGGTTTTAGCGAGTTTTTCAATTTGCCAATAGAGGAGGTTATTAAAAACAAAAAACCAAAAACGGTCATAACATCCATCAATTCAATCTTTGAGGAAATGCTGTCAAACGGCAACAACTTTGATTCACATATTGAAAATAGAATAGAAGTCATATAAATAAAGGGTGTAGGAGTTTGATATAATCCCATTAAAGTAGACACACGAAAAAAATAAATCAATCCCATCGATGAGAAATACAAAGGTGGGATTTTATATGGGAAGAAGAGAAAAATATACAAAAGAACAAAAGATACAGGCATGTGAAGATTATTTAAGCGGAAGAAAATCAGCGGCTGAAATAGTTAGCGATTTGAACATGAGCAAAAGAGGAGATGAATTAATTCGAAGATGGAGTAAACAGTATAAAGTTCTTGGGCATACAGTATTTGATAATAAACCTCACAACAATAAATATTCAAAGGAATTCAAGATTACAGTCGTCAATGAGTACCTAAAAGGCAAAGGATCTTATCTTGATTTAGCAACCAGATTCGGAATACCAAATGGAAGTATTTTATTGTCATGGGTAAACAAGTATAATAGTCATATAGAACTTAAGGATTATGATCCTGAGCCGGAGGTATATATGGCCGATACTTTAAAAGTGAGTAAAGAGAAAAAACTTGAAATCATTAATTACTGCATAGACCATAATTATGAATATAAGGATACGGCGGAATTATATGGTGGCAATTATGCTCAAATATATAGTTGGGTCAAGAAATATGAATTGTTTGGCGAAGATAGTCTGGAAGATTGTCGTGGAAAGCGCAAAACAGAAGAACAGCTGACAGATCTTGATAAGGCAAAACGCAGAATTGCAGAACTTGAAAGAATAAACAGGTGGTATTACCCCTTTTTTATGTTGTTTTTGTAATTATTATAAATAACTGTTTCTACATAGTAATAGTTCAATAATATGAAATAATCACAATTACTACGATAGTTATGTTGTCTCTTTCTATAATGATATAATATAGTTATAAATTGGTTTACGCAAAGGAGTTAAACGCAAATGGAGCCAGCATAATATAGTTTAAATGACGAATAAATAAGTATTATTGATTAGGAGGAAAATTAAATGAAAAAAATAATATTAATTTGTTTGGTAAGTTTATTATGTACTTTTACTATTTTTTCTAATGTAGCTAATGCAGAAGAAACTTCATCAGCTGATAGCGTTAATAAAGTCGTTTATAACGAAAATACTGACAATGAATACTGCATTATTTATTCAAAGGTTGATAATGTTGATTATGTTTATGACTCAAGGACTGGTTATGTTTGCGAAGCTGATACAGGCAAGATTGTTGGAACCATAACAAAAGAAACTCAAATAATCGAAGAGCAGTTTTCTCAGTTAAATAGTCAAAGATCAACAACGGGGTATTATTACTATCATGGAGTAAAAATAGCTGATCATTATGTTTATTCGTATAAAACAAGATATACTGCTGAATTCTATACTATAACGGATACGATTATTAAGAATATTTTAATCGACATTTTAGTTAGTGCTTGTGCTTCATATACAGTTAGTTTAGTATCAAAAGTAGCAAGTGCATTTGTGGATTATTACTCAAATAATACTTCAGCTCCAAAAAACGGTTATGTTGATGTCAGAATGTACGCAAATACCTATGTATTAAGTAATTTTGCGACAATTACTGAGGCAATTGGACCAGAACCATCTTATCAATTTATGGGAATTTTAGGCTATGATTCGGCAATTAATAGGTAATAAATTATGAGGTAATTTATATGAGTTTAATAAATAAAAAGTGTCCAAACTGTAGACATAAGCTAAAAATGATAGATTCTTATCCAACTTATCATTGTGATAATTGTGGTGACGAATATATTATGACTGGAAAAAACGTATCAATAATAATTTTATTTGTATCGATTGGTGCAATTGCGATAACTATAGTTGCATTTTTCCTTTTAGAATATTTATCAAAGGAATTGAATTGGGAATTTAGCACTGTAGCTGCAATTTACTTCCTTGTTATGATTCCATTTGCCTTATTGCTAGGCTGGTTAACAAAAAAACTTGCTGGTAATGAATTGTCTAAGAAAGAACAGTAGTAGTTATGAGCTCATCAAACGAAAAGTGTCCAAATTGTGGACATAAGCTAAAAATGACAGATTCTTACCCAACCTATCATTGTGATAGTTGTGGAAAAAGCTATATTGTTGCAGGAAAAAGAATATTGTTATATGCGTTGCTGTAGCAGTAAGTATAGTAGGTTTTTATCTTCAAGACTATTTGACAACAGCATTCAACATAGATTTTAGTAATATACCAACATTCTTTCTCTTTATAGGTATTCCAGTGTCATTAATCGTTTGGTTATTTATTCCAATAATCATGAAAAACTTATAATATAAAAAAGCAGCACTTGTGAAGTGCTACTTTTTAAACTAAATGGAATATTACTATTACAAATAGATAAACCATACTGTAATAGCAGATAGCCGACATCAAATCATTAACCGTCGTTATTAACGGTCCGGAAGCAACTGCCGGATCGATTTTTAAGGAGTTGAGCGTTAATGGAATCAGAGTTCCTACTAAAGAAGAAATAACCATTGTTAAAATCAGTGCCGAAGCTATACATAAAGATAGGATGATGGAGAAATTGAAGGAATACTTTTTAATCACAAAGATATATAGAGTAATAAAGATACAGGCAAAACCGGCGATTAACAAGCCGTTAAAGAAGCCGACTTTCAATTCTTTCTTAACCAGTTTAACTTTGTCCTTTCTGCTTAAATTTTCGTTATTGAGCACTCTGATTGTTACGGCCAGCGATTGAGTACCGACATTTCCGGCCATATCCAGTATCAAAGATTGGAAGCAGACGCTTACTGCGACCAAATCGATGACTTTCTCGAATATTCCCACAACTGATGATACCAATAAGCCTAAGACCAGCAACAATATTAACCAAGGCAGACGTTTTTTGACCGAAGACATTACGCTTTCATCAACATCTTCCTCGCTGGACAGACCGGCTAATTTAGCGTAGTCTTCAGCCATTTCTTCATCGACTACTTCAATTAAGTCGTTGGCAGTGATAATTCCGATGATTTCATCATTCTCATTTAGAACCGGAAATGAGTCCTCGAAGTAATCCTGCAAATCGTGGTAGACTTCGGAAATCAGCTGATGGTCTTTGACAGTCGGATAACTGTTGGTGATGATATTTTCTAAAGGAGTATTTTCTCTGGCGATAATCAAATCCTTCAGATCAATAGCTCCATAGAATTTATTGTCGGAATCACTGACATAAATGGTCGAAACATTGTCGTTGTCTTCAGCCTGCTTGACTAAAGAACGCAAAGCCTGTTTGATACTCATGTTTTGTTTGACTTCTATATAGTTAGTGGTCATCTTGCTGCCCACTTCATCATCATTATATGATTGGATTAATAAGACATCTTCACTGGATTGGTCATCCATTAAATCGATGATTTTATCTTCTATTTCATCGTCAATTTCCTCTAAAATATCAACCGCATCATCAGAGTCCATTTCGGAAATGATATCGGCAACCTGTTTAATGTCGATTTCTTTTAAATAGATATCAACATCTTCCATATAAGCCAAGATTTCAGACATTATCTCGGCATCTACTTCTTTAAAAAAGTATTTTCTTACCGCTTCTTCGCTCTGTTCTAAAGCATCGGCAATATCGCTTGGATGGTAGTCATTGATTATTTCAATCAGTAAATCATCATTTAAGGTATTTAGCGAGATTTTATCTAAAATTTCGCTGACATATTCAGGATTGCTTAATTTTTTTTCTGTCATTTTGTTCTCCTTTCTATGCTTACACTAATTGAAAGATTTCAACGATTAATAACCATACCAAACTGTAATAACAGACTACGGCGATTAGATCGTTAATGGTTGTGATAAACGGACCAGAGGCAACGGCCGGGTCGATTTTAATTGAATTAAAGAAAATTGGAATAAAGGTACCGACAAAGGCTGATACCAGCATTGATAATATTAAGGCGGCAGAGATGCACATTGAAAAGAGCAGTGAAAAACGGAATGTGTTTTGCTTGATAAAATAAATATAAGCACAAATAAAGACGAAAGCGATTAGCGATACTAAAATACCGTTGATAAATCCGATTTTGACTTCCTTGAAAATCAAACTGACTTTATCTTTGAAAGTCATTTCTTCGACATTTAAGACTCGGATAGTAACCGCTAAGGATTGAGTGCCGACATTGCCGGCCATTCCTAAAATCAGGGATTGGAAACAAACAGCAATGGCAACCAAATCAACAACCGACTCGAAAACACCGACAACCGAACTTACCAGCATTCCCAATACCAGAAGTAAGGCTAACCACGGGACTCTTTTTTTGATTGATGAAAGCGTAGATTCGTTTAAATCTTCTTCGCTGGATAAACCGGCTAATTTAGCGTAGTCTTCAGCCATTTCTTCATCAACCACTTCGATCAAATCATTAGCGGTGATGATTCCGATGATTTCCTCATTTTGGTTAAGAACCGGAAATGATTCTTCAGAGTAGTCCTGTAAGTCCTGATAGACTTCAGAAATAATCTGATGGTCTTTGACGGTTGGATAACTGTTAGTGATAATGCTTTCTAATGGAGTATTTTCTCTGGCAATAATTAAATCCTTTAAATTAATTGCGCCGTAAAACTTGTTAGCTGAATCGCTGACATAAATGGTTGAGACATTATCATTTTCTTTGGCCTGATCAATTAAAGAGCTCATTGCTTCTTTAACGGTCATATTTTGTTTGATTTCGATGTAGTTGGTAGTCATTTTGCTGCCGACCTCATCATCGTTATATGATTGGATTAATAAGACGTCTTCACTGGATTGATTATCCATCAAATCAATGATTTTATCTTCGGTCTCATCATCAATTTCCTCTAAAATATCAACCGCATCATCAGAGTCCATTTCAGAAATGATGCTGGCGGCCTGCTTTAACGGAAGCTCCTTAACATATTTTTCCGCATCATCAAGATAAGCAAAAATCTCAGATAACTGCTGATCATCGACTTCATTGAAAAATTGTCTTCTTATTTTCTGGTTTACCTGTTGCAAACTGTCAGCGATATCGCTGTAATGATAGTCAGTTACAATCTTATTGATAAACTGGTTGGTTAAAGTATTGTTGTTAAGTAAATTGATTATTTCAGCAACATATTCTGGATTGCTGAGTTGTTTTTCTGCCATATTTCTCCCCTTTCAAGTTCAAATTACAGCCTAAAAACATTTTTTATTGGTTTAAATCAATAGAAAAAAGCAGGCTGTACAGTCATTTATTTTCACTTCGTGCCCGTCACTTCCCATTGATGGCCACCACCTTTCTACTACCTAAATTCTAACTATTTATCCGGTAAAAATCAACAAAATATTTGAACTATTTTCTTATAAAAACAGTAGAAAAAAAGAGAGAAGGGCAACCCTCTCTCTCTCTTTAGGTAAAATCTTATTGATTCTTTTTCTTGTCGATAGTTCTCATCACAAACTTGTAGACTTCCAGTACCGGAACAACCGAGAATGCCAAAGCAAAAGCAATGATAAATTCAGTTAAGTTGATTGGAGCGAATTGGAACAATACTTCAAATGCCGGAATGTAAATCAGAGCGATATTTAATAAGAAAGTAACGCTCAAAGCACCCAGTAACCACCAGTTGAAAGTCTTTAATTTAGCTAAGCTGCCTCTTTGTGTTCTCATACTGATCGCATGGAATAACTCAGCTAAGTTGATGGTCAAAAATGCCATAGTCATACCGTTTAAATGACCGTCCATCTTATAGCCGATAAAGAAGGAAGCTAAGATAATGGAAGCCATATAGATACCCTGTAATACGATATCCAAGCCGGCACCGTTTGAGAAGACTGATTCATTTGAAGGACGTGGTTTACGCTTCATAATGCCGTCTTCAGCCTTTTCCATACCTAAGGCTAAACCAGGCAGAGAGTCGGTAACCATATTAATCCATAACAAATGTGATGGTGATAATACTTCTAAACCGAAGATTGATGAGATAAAGACAACTAATACCTCAGTCATATTAGATGAAATCTGAAACTGCAATACTTTTCTGACATTGTCATTAATCTTTCGGCCTTCTTCAACCGCATTAACGATAGTAGCGAAATTGTCATCAGCTAATACCATATCGGCAACACTCTTGGTTACATCTGTTCCGGTAATACCCATACCGACACCGATATCAGCCGATTTGATACTTGGCGCATCATTTACACCATCACCAGTCATTGCTACTACATAACCTAAATCTTTAAAGGCTCTGACAATTCTGGTTTTGTGTTCAGGCTGAACTCTGGCAAAGACACTGGTTTTCATTACAACTTCTTTCAGCTGTTCATCAGTCAGACTGTCAAGTTGACTGCCGACCATAGCTTGAGAACTTTCAGTGATAATACCTAAATCCTTACCGATTGCGATAGCAGTATCTATATGGTCGCCTGTTATCATTACCGGTCTGATTCCGGCAGAAGCACATTCCTTAATGGCATCATATACTTCATCACGGCAAGGATCAATCATGCCGGTAAAGCCGACATAGATCAAATCATTTTCAAGACTTTCACTGTCAAAATCGTTAATCGGCTGATCGTATAAACGGTAACCTAAGCCCAATACTCTTAAAGCACGATCGGCGAATTCTTTAGCTTTCTGATTAATCTGCTTTTTAAGATCATCAGTTAATTCTACTACCTGATGATTTTCGTCAAGATAATAAGTACAATGTGACAGGACAATTTCATTAGCCCCTTTAGTGTATTGAATATATCCATCTTTGAATTGGTGAACTGTACTCATCATTTTTCTCATTGAGTCAAACGGAGCCTCGCCAATTCGTGGCTGTTGTTCAATTAATGTATAAGAAGGTAAATCGTGTTTGTATGCGAAGTTTACCAAAGCTGCTTCAGTAGGTTCACCGACTGCCTGTTTCTTTTCCGGGTCGATTTTGGCATCAGAGCATAAAGCCATACCGGTTGCCAGTAAATGCACATCATTTGTATAAGTATCGACAACGGTCATCTTATTTTGAGTTAATGTACCGGTTTTATCTGAACAGATAATCTGAGTACAGCCTAGTGTTTCAACAGCAGTAAGTTTTCTAATCAGCGCATTGCGCTTGCTCATTGCTGTTACTCCGATTGAAAGAATAACGGTAACAACGGCTGGTAATCCTTCCGGAATAGCAGCAACCGCTAAAGCGACAGCAACGATAAAGGTATTAAGAATTGTACCGAAAATATCACCGTTGTCTGAGAAGATCAAATCTCTGGCAACACCGAATACAAAGACGATAACGCAAACTGCAATTACAATCTTGGTCAGGGTAACTGACAATTCCGACATCTTTTTCTGCAAAGGTGTTTTTTCATCTTCCTGCTGACTTAATGCGCTGGCAATTTTACCCATTTCAGTATCCATACCGATAGATACGACAACTGCTTTTCCTCTGCCGTAAGCAATAGTTGAGCCGGAATATAACATATTTCTTCGATCGCCTAAGGGGATATCCAGGGCATTTTCTCTTAACATTAAGACATCGACCAGTTTATTAACCGGAACCGATTCGCCGGTCAGGGCAGCTTCTTCAACTTTCATTGAATAACTTTCCAGGATTCGACAGTCAGCCGGGATTGCATCACCGGCTTCAAAAATCAAGACATCACCGATAGTTATATCTTCAGACTTGATGATAACCTGTTTGCCATCTCTTAACACTTTGCTGGTGGCAGCAGTCATTTCTTTTAAGGCACCGATTGCTTCTTCGGCTTTGTCTTCTTGTATAACACTCAAGATGGTATTAACAATAACAACAAACAGAATGATGAATAAATCGGCGTATGATTCATTAGCATGATTTACCACATTTTGGTAGATTGTAGTAAATGTTGAAATAGTAGCAGCCACTAAAAGCATGATGATCATCGGGTCGACGAGAGAAGCGAAGAACTTTTGAATAAAAGTTTTCTTTGGCGGTTCTTCTAACTTGTTTTTGCCGTATTTTTCAATTCTTTCGTTGGCTTGCTGGGTTGTAAGGCCTTCAGGGGAAGAATCGACTTCCTTTAGAACTTCTTCCTTACTTTTTAGATAGTAACTCATAAGTTTAAACCTCCTAAAACAAAAAACTCAGAGACTGTGTCTGAGCTAATAATCCCAACACAAACACAGTTTTGTCTGTATTGAGTCTCGTATTTCAAGGTATGCCAAGGAGTTTTTTTCCTGGGATGGTGACATACCACACATTAGTGCTAACTACTCCCTCAATTAACGATAAAATGTTAACATATTTTTTTAAGATGTGCAATATGATTTGTTACTCATCTTTAATCAGGCTATTTCTTTCCAGGATTTTTTCGATCGCATATTTAACCCCGTCATGATTATTATCGCTTACCACCTCGTCAGCTATACTCTTTAGAAATTTGGTCGCATTGCCCATAGCGAAAGAATAATTGGCATAAGCTAACATAATGATATCGTTATCACTGTCACCGATTGCGGCTACATTTTCTTTCTTTAAACCTAAATAACTGACTAAAGATTTAATTCCGTTGCCTTTGGAACACATTCTGGAATTGATCTCGATAAACGGATAGCCGGAATTCATAATATTCAAATCTAAAAACTTGCTTTGCAGAGCCATGATCTCATCAAGCTGGTTTTCATCAAGAACCCGGCAGCTGATTTTATCGACCTTAATAGGATTGCTTTGAAGGTATTGGCAGATGTCATCGACAAATAATGCTCCTTTTTTGATGTTTCTTTCATAAATAGTTTGTTTGAAGGCTTCATCTTTGCAGCAGATAACTGTATAATCCAAACCGTAAGACAGATTTAACACACAGTTGTAGTTTTGCAGTTTTTCACAAATCTGATAAACTAATTCTTCTTCAATGACATCATGATAGATTTCTTTGCCATTTACCAGATCATAAACAACCGCTCCGTTTTTACTGATCATATATTTGATATCCAATGTTTGAATTTCCTTAGGTATACCGGTTAAAGATCTTCCGGTAGCAGGAACAACCAATATGCCGCTGTCGATGGCTTTAGCAATCGCCTGCAGTGTCGGTGTGGTTACTACCTTTTCGCTATTTAGTGTCGTCCCATCGAAATCAAGGGCCAATAGTTTTATTTTGTCCATTCTTCCTCCTATAATTCGCTTAAATTTCACTTTCTTTACTGTATAAATACACTTAACTCTATTACAATAAAAGGCATGATAAGCGGTTACTATTACCCCATATATCCCGCTTATCGAAAGAAGGTGAATTGCCCACGCCTTCTTTTTTTTGTGAGAACAATAGTATTATAATGTATAATAATTATCAATGGAGGGCAAAAAATGACTTTACCGCAACAATTTTTGAAAAATATGGAAGGATTATTGACTGAACAAGAGTATCAGGCTTATCTTGACAGCTTTTCACAAAAACGTTTGTATGGTCTGAGAGTGAATACCAGCAAGATATCTGTTGAAGATTTTTTGCGGATTTGTCCCTTTAAATTAACACCGATTAGTTTTTGTCGGGAAGGTTTTTATTATGACGGGGAGATTGACCGACCGGCCAAACATCCTTATTATTTTGCCGGCTTGTATTATCTGCAAGAGCCCTCTGCGATGTATCCGGCTACGCTTTTGGATGTCAAGGCAAATGAAATTGTGCTTGATGGCTGTGCCGCTCCGGGAGGAAAGAGCAGTCAATTGTTAGCCAAAATGGATGAAAGTGCCTTTCTAGTCAGTAATGATATTTCGCCTTCCCGCTGTATGGGCTTATTAAAGAATTTGACTTTAACCGGTCGAGATAATTATTGCGTAATTTCTCAGGACTTAGTCACATTGAGCCAACGCTACCAAAACTGCTTTGATAAAATCCTCTTAGATGCTCCTTGCAGCGGGGAAGGAATGTTCCGCAAAGACAGTTCCTTAATAAACCAATGGCATCCTGATATCAATTCCTACTACCAAAAAAAACAGACAGAAATAATGGATGCGGCCCTAAAAATGTTAAAACCTTCCGGTCAGATAGTTTATTCGACCTGTACCTTTTCCAAAATGGAAGATGAAGATGTTATTCAGTATGCTCTAAAACAAGCGGATGATTTAGTTGTAGATGAAATTGAAAAACTGCCGGGCTTTTCCGATGGAATTACCCCTGACTGCCGAAATGCTGTCCGCCTTTATCCTTTTAAGCTGGATGTTGAGGGTCATTTTGCCTGTCGGTTAACCCGTCGGGATGGTAAAAGAGAAGTTTACGATAAATTGAATCAAGATAAAGAATGTGTTATAATAGACTCAATAAAAGAATTCTTTAATTTAGTAAATAAAAGGTGGGCAAATGGATATTTTAAGATAATTAATAATCGAATCTATTATATTAAAGATAACTCAATTGATTTAACGAAAATAAGAACAATTAGCAGTGGTTTGCTGGTCGGAATTTTGAAAAACAACCGATTTGAGCCTTCAACCGCTCTAGCTTTGTCTTTGAAAAAGGAACAGTTCGCCAATGTTCTGGATTTAAGTGCTAATGATCCCAGAGTAATTAAATATTTAAAAGGCGAAACGATAAATATTGCCCGAGAAAAACTGGAAGATGGTTATGTTCTGGTATGTGTTGATGGATATTCACTTGGATTTGGTAAAAATTCGGGGGGAGTTTTGAAAAACAAGTATGAGGTGAATTATAGATGGCAATGATTAGGTTGGATAAATTTTTAGCCGATATGTCCTATGGGACAAGGACACAGGTTAAAAAGATGATCAAGGAAAAAAGGGTATCGATTGACGGTACTGTTATTCGTAATGCTGAATTAAAAATTGATATGGATACAGTGGTGCGAGTCGATGATCAGGAAGTTCGCTATCAACAATATGAGCACTATTTATTATATAAACCAAAAGGATATTTGTCGGCTACCGAAGACAGCAGTCAGCCTACGGTAATGGAATTAATTAATTCTGTCAGACACGATTTGTTTCCGGTTGGCCGATTGGACAAAGATACTACCGGATTATTGATAATTTGTAATGACGGTCAATTGTCGCATCGTCTGTTGGATCCGGATAATCATGTAGATAAAAAATACTATTTTACCTGTCAACCTGCTTTACCGGAAAATGCTAAAGAAATTTTGGCCAAACCGATTTCGTTTGCTGATTTTTCCAGTCGTGGGGGATTATTGGAAAAGATTGATGATTACAGCGGTTATCTGACTATTGCTGAAGGGAAGTATCATCAGGTAAAAAGAATGATTGGTTTTTTGGGATGTGAAGTTACTTCTTTGGAACGAGTATCATTTGGTTTTTTGAATCTTGACGGTTTAAAGATCGGTGAATACCGTAAGCTGGTTGATGAAGAAGTAAAAAAGCTGAAAGAACTGGTTAATATGGACTGATTATTCAGTCTTTTTTTAATACTTAAAATAAAAAAGCACTCGCGTGCTTTAGATAATCTACCATGGTGGTCCGGGCCGGAATTGAACCAGCGACACGTGGATTTTCAGTCCACTGCTCTACCAACTGAGCTACCGGACCATGGTTGCGAGAGAAGGATTTGAACCAACGACCTCCGGGTTATGAGCCCGACGAGCTACCAGACTGCTCTATCTCGCGATATTGATGGCGGAGGAACTGGGATTCGAACCCAGGCGCCGCGCTAACGACCTACCGGTTTTCAAGACCGGACCCTTCAACCGCTTGGGTATTCCTCCGTGGTGGACCCTGTAGGACTTGAACCTACGACCGACCGGTTATGAGCCGGTTGCTCTGACCAACTGAGCTAAGGGTCCATACCTCTTTCGGGTCAACAAATGGTAGCGGGAGTGAGATTCGAACTCACGACCTCCCGGGTATGAACCGAGCGCTCTAACCAACTAAGCTATCCCGCCAAATGGTCGGGATGACAGGATTTGAACCTGCGACACCCTGGTCCCAAACCAGGTGCACTACCAAGCTGTGCTACATCCCGAGCTCTGTATGACCATGCTTTAATATAATACCATAGTTAATTCTGCTATTCAAGTTTTTTTGGGGAAAAATTTTTCTTGTGGGTGATTTTTTTCTTTTTCTTTAAAAAGCGTCTTTTTTGTTTTAATATTATATGGGTGATATTATGAAAATCGGATTTGTTTCGTTGGGGTGCTGTAAAAATCTTGTTGACAGCCAAAATGCGCTATCTTTTTTGAAAGCGTCAGGCCATATTTTTGTTGATGAGCCAAAACAGGCTGAGGCGATTATTATTAATACCTGCGGCTTTATTAATGACGCCAAGCAGGAATCGATAAATACGATATTGCAGATGGCAGAGTATAAAAAACATCAGTTGAAATACTTGGTGGTTATGGGCTGTCTGGTTCAAAGGTATAAGCAGCAACTGATTGCAGAATTACCGGAAGTCGATTTATTTATTTCCATTGATGAGTATCACTTGCTGCCTCATCTGTTTAATCAGTTGTTCAAAAGTAAGACAGTCTATGATCGTCAGACCGTTTTGGCGACTTTACCGCATACGGCTTATTTAAGGATTGCTGACGGCTGTTCTAATCGCTGCTCTTATTGTGCGATTCCTTTAATCAGAAAAGATTATCGCTCGGAAGATATGCAGACAATTTTGCGTCAGGCTAAAGAGTTGGAAAAGCTGAATGTTAAAGAATTAAATTTGATTGCCCAGGATACTACCCGGTATGGTTTTGATGTTGACGGCAAACTCCATCTAGCTGAATTGCTTGTTGAATTAAACAAAATGAATTTTACCTGGATTAGAATATTGTATATGTATCCGGATGAAATTGATGACAATCTATTGCAGACTATGAGCCGCTTGGATAAAGTAATTCCTTATTTTGATATTCCGGTTCAGCATAGCAGCAATCGTCTTTTAAAGCTGATGAACAGGAGAGGATCAAGAGAACATATCATTGAAATAGTGCAGAAAATCCGTTCAATGTTTAAAAATGCCGTTTTGCGTACAACCATTATCGTTGGTTTTCCGACCGAAACTCAACAAGATTTTGATGATTTGTTGAATTTTGTTAAGGAAGTCAGATGGGATCGTTTAGGCGGGTTTACTTATTCACTGGAAGAAGATACGGCAGCTTATGATATCTATCCAAGAGTCGAACAGTCAGTCGCCCAAGAGCGATTAGATAAATTGATGGAAGTGCAAAATGAGATATCATACCAAAATAATCAGCGTTTTATCGGTCAGAAGCAATTAGCAGTTGTGGAAGCAGTGGATAGTATCGGTCGAAACAGATATATCGCTCGAAGCTATCAATATGCTCCTGATGATATCGACGGGCATATCATTATTGAAAGTGACAGTCAGTTAAAGGTCGGGGATTTTGTCGAGGTAATGATTGATTCGGCTGACAGTTACGATTTGTATGGGAAAAAAGTGTAAAAATGAACAGTCAAATTACTAAAGATCTGCTTTTTATCACTGATAGCAGCCAAAAGGAATTGTTAAGCGCGTTTATAGATGATTATCATATTTTTGACTTGTCCGGCAATGATTTTCAAACCAATCTTTTGTTAGTATCGGGTGTTTTGCTCGATAATAAAATACGGCAGACGGCCGCAAATGCTGTTGTAATGCTGGATGGTGCTTTTTGTACGGATCTTTGTCGGTTGGAAGAAATCAAAAAACTGCTGGAAAAATATCAGTTAGCCAGACTTGTAATTGTGCTGGTTACCAAGGATGACAACAACAGTATTACCGGTTTAAATAAACAGTTGACCGTTTGGGGATTTAAAACCGTCAGTTATACTAATTGTGACAGTGCATCGTTGGCTTTGGCTGTCCATTATGGCAAAAGTCTGGCAAATATTACTGTTATCCTGCCGCTATAATTCTATAAATCACAATTATCCAGACAATTGATAACAGGGAATTGATGATGATAAATTTAGGGTGCTTGCTTTTATGATGCCAAAAGCCGATGGCGCAAAGGCTGCCAAAGCTTCCCATTAGAAAGGCAAACATTAAAAGGGTGGATTCCTTGATCCGCCATTTTTTATGGATGGATTTATATTTATCAATGCCATAAACGATAAAGGCTGAAAGATTGATAAATGTTAGATAATAAAACAAATATTTCATAAATAAAATGATAAAGATTAATTTGTAATAAATCAAGATAACTTGTATACTTAATTAGGTGAAAATATGAAGAAGAGAGTATTGTTTATCGCCTCTACGGGAGGACATTTGGAAGAATTAATGCAGCTAAAAAAGATGTTTGATAAGTATGATTATCACATTGTAACTGAGCGAACAAAAGCCAATCTCAAATTGAAAGAAAAATATGGTAAGCGAATTAATTATCTGATTTACGGCTCTTATACCGGTTTGACTAATAAACTGGTATACCCTTTTAAGTTGATGCTTAATACGCTTATTTCTTTTGTCCTCTTTTTGAAAATCAGACCGCAATATATTGTTTCTACCGGGGCTCATACCTCCGGTCCGATGTGTCTAATCGGTCATCTTTTAGGCAGTAAAATTATTTTCATCGAAACTTTTGCTAATAGCGAAAGCAAAAGCAAGACGGGAAGTATCGTCTATAAATTTGCGGATTTGTTTATTGTTCAGTGGGAAAGTATGTTAGAACTCTATCCCAAGGCAACTTATGGGGGGTGGATCTTTTGATTTTAGTTACTTTAGGCAGTCAGGATAAGCAGTTTGTCAGGTTGCTAGATGATGTCAATAGACAAATAGAGCTAAAGAATATTGAGGAAGAAGTAGTCGTTCAAGCCGGCTATACTGTCTACAACAATGACAAAATGAAAATATTTGATTTGATAGACCATGACAGCTTTAACGATTTGATCGAGAAATGCGACCTTTTAATAACTCACGGCGGAGCAGGCTCCATCTTAAATGGTATAAAAAGAGGTAAAGTTGTTATCGGTTGTCCTCGTCTGGCCCAATTTAATGAGCATATCAATGATCATCAAAAGCAGTTGGTTAATCTTTTTTCTCAAAAAGGGTACATCTTAAAGTATGATCTGGGTGATGATTTGGCAGAGGTTCTGCAAAAGGCTAAAAGTTTTGTTGGCAAAGATTTTGTCAGCAATACCGATAATATGATTGAAATAATCGAAAATTATATTGATAACAATTAGCAGGGGAGATAGAAATATGAAAATGGTTGATAAAAATGAACATTTACAGCAGCTTCAGGCTGTTGAATTACAAATGCTGAAAGATTTTGATAAATTTTGTTCTGAAAATGATATTCACTATTGTCTGACCTACGGTACATTAATTGGGGCAGTCAGACATCAGGGTTTTATTCCTTGGGATGATGATATCGATGTCTTTGTTAAGGCCGATGATTATTTGAAATTAGAGAGCATCTTTAATGAAAAACAGACCGATGGCAAGTATTTTTTGCAGACCACAAATACCGATGCTTATAACTGGAATTTATGGGGATGTGTTCGACTGAATAATACATCTTATCGAATCGGTGATTGGGATTATTCCAGAATTAACAGCGGTATTTTTATCGATATTTTCCCGCTGGCCGATTTCCCAACTGAAAAAAAGGAAGTCAGAAAAGTTGTTTTTTGGCACAGAATCAGCAATATTCTGGCGAAAGATAATGTAATCGGTAAGCATGATTTTTCTTACGGCACTGCTGGAAAGATTATTTCAGCTTTATCGAAACTCATTCCTGAAAAAACCAGAATCAGATTACTGCAAAATTATATGCATAAAATTTTGACTTATAAATCAGACAGCGGTTACTGTTTCAGTACAATCAGAACGACCGCCGTATTCCCTAAAGAGTGGTTTGAAGAAACAGTTTTACTTGATTTTGAAGATGGCAAGTTCCCTTGCCCGAAACAGTATGATCCTTTCTTACGCAATGTCTATGGGGATTATATGCAGTTACCTCCTGAAAATGAAAGAGCAGGACACGGAAAGGTGGCAGTTTGTTTTGATACAACTCAACAGGATTAAGAATGTGATTATTCATGCTTAATAAATGGCTGAAACGATTGGTAAGTACATTGTTTATCATCTTACCGATTATCGAAATGTTAAGAAACACTCAAATAAAAAATATTGAGATTTTTAATATTTCGCTAATTGAATTAATCGTTATCGTTTTGATTTTGTCTGCTTTAGTATTGACGATAATTAAACACAAGTATAAATTTTCCAAATGGTTGTTTTTGATTGTGCTAATCTATGCCAGCTACTTGTTGTGGCATTGTTACCATATTTACAGTTTTGATCAAACGATTTTTCCATTGAGCGATCCATCGTATTTTGTCGAACTCTATTATCTTTTCAGAGTTTATTTACTTCCGCTTTTATTAATTCTTATTTTGATTGAAAACAAGGATGTTTTCGATAAGCATTTTTATCTAGTCATTACCAAGTATTTGATATTGGTGATATCTGCCAATATTGTCGTTTGTAATTTGGCGCGGTTTTCGCTGTTTTCTTATAAATATGAAGATGCCACTTTAATCAATACCAGCTGTTTCTTCGATGTCTTTACGGTTGAGAAAAACTATCAGGATTTGTTTACCTGCGGCTTTTTTCCTAGCGCAAATCAGATTTCGATTGTTTTGGTAATGCTTTTGCCTTTAAATCTTTTATCCTTATATCGCAGTGTCAGTTTATCAAATGTACTATTGGTGGTATTACAGCTTTTTGCGATGATAATTGTCGGGACCAAAACCGCTGTATTAGGGAGTCTGCTGGAATTATTGGCTGGATTTATTCTTTATATCGGTTTTCTTCTTTTGCCTAAAGAGCGGCCTTTAAAGAAAAATTATTTAGCTATTCTGATAATCTTAATGGTTTTGACTTCATTTACGATTTATCTTTCGCCGTTTTACCGAAACTATACTTCTAACAAAACAAGTTTAGCTTCCTTGAGCGAAAGGCAAAAATATATCTATCAGCAGTTGAATGAGCTGCCGATTGAAGCCGCCGGTCAGTTTATCAAAGAAAACTATGGGACATTTAAAATCAATAAAATATTCTGTGATCTTTATCCGATTGAAAATGATCCGGCTTTTTGGCTGGAAATTGCTAAAAGAGACCGCAGTCTGAATAACGACTATCGCATCATCAAACAGGACATTCTGGCAAGAATTGCCCAAAGAAATGATAATCCGCTGGATAAATATTTGGGTTTGGGCTATTCTTTGAATTTCCCCGATATTGAAAGGGATTATGTTTATCAATATTATTTATTTGGCATTTTCGGGGTTATTTTATTTATCGGTTCTTATATTATAATATACATATATAATTTGTTTAAGGCTTTCTATAAGGTCAATTTCAATTACTATTACGCTCTTGCTCTGGTATCGTGCTTCTTTGGCTTTGTAGTTTGTTACTTTTCCGGTCATTTGTTCGGCTGGAGTTTCCCGATGTATATTATGGCATTATGTTTATGTTATCAAAGAGAGGATGATTACTGTGGTAAAGGTTAGTGTTATTGTTCCGGTCTATAATACAAAAGAGTATTTGCCGAAGTGTATCAATAGCTTGCTGGATCAGACATTGGATTCTTTAGAGATTATTTTGGTTGATGACGGGTCAACTGACGGTAGTTCAAAGCTGCTTGATGAATACAGTTCGCAAAAGGGGATTAAGGTTTTTCATATTCCCAATTCGGGAGTAAGCCGGGCAAGAAATTTCGGTATCAGTCAAGCCGGCGGACAGTATATCGGTTTTGTCGACAGTGACGATTACATCGATCGGCAAATGTTTGCCAAACTTTACAATCAGGCCGTTAAGGATGACAGTGATGTGGTTTACTGTGACAGCGTCAATGTTTTTGCGGATGGCAGACAACAGTATATCAAAACCGAAAATGTAGCGGCTGATGATCCGGTTAAAACCTACATTGTTTCAATGCCGATGGCAGCAGTCAGACTTTTTAAAAGAGAAATTTTCACTAAGATTTCTTTCTGTCAGGATAAAATATATGAAGATTTTCAATTGATTGGTCCGACCGTAGCTAACTGTCATAAATTCTCTTATGTTAAGGAAGGTTTATATTTTTATTATCAGCGCAGTGGCTCAATTATGCATCAAACCACAAATAATCGCCACTTGCTGGATATTTTTGATGTACTTCAGTCAAATTACGACTATCTCTACCAAGATTATCCTAGTGAAGTAGAGTATTTGTATATCAGCCATCTGTTAAGAAGCGGCAGCCTGCGCTTTTTGGATTACCCTGACGGTCAGCAGCAATTGGCAATGATTGATAAGATAATGAAACAGCGCTTCAGTAACTTCAGCGCCAATCAGTATTACAAACGCTCATCACTGAAAATGAAACTGATTTGTCAATTGGCTTATCATAAGCAGTATTTTATATTAAAATTAATAAAGAAAGTTACAGGTAGATAAGAGATGATAAAAGTAAGTGTAATAGTTCCGGTCTATAATGTGGAAAAATATCTTGATAAATGTCTGGCTTCTTTAGTTAATCAAACGATGAAAGATGAAATGGAAGTAATCATTGTTAATGACGGCAGTAAGGATGGCAGTCAAAGCATCATCGATGAATATTGCGGTAAATACAGTAACTTTATCAGCGTAGAAAAAGAAAACGGCGGTATCGGCTCGGCCAGAAATCTAGGAATATCTTTAGCAAGGGGACAGTATATCGGTTTTGTCGACAGCGATGACTATGTTGATGAAATAATGTTTGAAAAGCTATATCAGAAAGCGGTTGAACAGAATTTTGATATGGTACTTTGTCAAACCAACAGCATTGAAAACGGCAAGATTACCCCGATTGGTTGTGGGATCGCCCACGATGAAGATCAGGTTGAAAATGTTATGTGTGATATCTATCCTTCGGTGTGGAATCGGATTTATAAAAGAGAATTATTTACGGAAAAAACCCTTTTTAAAGTCGGAGTCTGGTTTGAGGATGTTGAATGGACATATCGGCTTTTACCGTGGGTAAAATCAATCGGAGTAATTGACGGGCATTATTATCAATATATCAAAAGAGCCGGCTCAATAACGGCGACCTTTAACGAAAAACTTTACGATTATATCACTAACTTAAACGGAATTATCGAGTATTATCAAAAGAACGGTTTCTATCAAAAGTATCAAAAACAGCTGGAATATGTTTATGTCAGATATCTTTTGGCTACATTTGTTAAACAAACCAGCCGTTACGACTATGACGGTTATTTAAAAGCCGTCAAAATCGCAAGCGAAAATGTGAAACAGCATTTTCCTGATTATCGTAAAAACAAATATTTTTACCGTAGTTTAAAAGGGCTTTATCTAGTATTGTTCAGTAAGCCGCTGGCAATATTGTATTATAGAATTGTTAATATAAGGAGGGTTAAGTAATGAAATTAAAGAAAGTGCTAATGAATTTCTTTAGTGATGTTGTCCCTCTATTAGTAATCGCTATCTTAGGTATTTTTAAGTCAAAACTGTTTATTAAGGTTTTAGGTACAGAAACCTTGGGTCTTTATAATCTGTTTTCCCAAGTAATGGTTTATGTAGCAGTGGTTGACGGTGGTTTATCCAGTGCGGTCTTATTCAGTTTATATCGCCCGAATTCGGAAAAAGATGAGCAAAAAATCAACGAAATCTTATCTGCCGCTTTAAAAGCCTTTTCCTTAATCGGAATTGTTGTCTTTACTATTGCTTTTGCGGTGTCTTTCTTTGTGCCGTTTTTAATTAAAGACAGCATCTTCCAATACAGTTATATTGTATTAACTTTCTTGTTGTTTGCTTTAAGCAGCGTTATCAGCTATTTCTTTGTTCCTTACTATTGTTTACTGGAAGTTAAGGAAAAACGCTATATTTATAATCTGATTGTTCAATTATCGCAAATGAGTATTTCTCTTTTGGAAATCTTTATGCTGATAAAAGGGTACAGCTTCATCAGTATTTTGTTAATGCATTCTATTATCAAATTAATCAGCTGCTGTATTGAAGCAATTATCTGCCGCTTTAAGTTTCCTCAGGTTGACTTTCACAGTGAAAAGAAGGATTATTCTTTTAAAAAACATATCTCCTCATTGGCAGTTCATAAAATAAACGGCTTAGTCGGATCGAATATCGATACTTTGATTATTTCCAGAATTTTAGGCTTATCTTCTGTAGCAATCTATACCACTTATCATTATTTCGTCAATATGCTTAAAATGATCTTCGGTAAAATCGAGTATTCATTGACAGCGATTGTCGGTAATGCGATTGCTTCGGGTAAGAAAGACGAAATTGAGCAATTACATGATCGTTTCAATAATTTGTTGTTCTTTTTGGCAATAATTATTTCGGTACCTCTGTCTTTGGCAATTAATGATTTTATTGATATCTGGTATGAAAATACAATTTATACTTCTAATTTAATTGCGATTTCTTTCTCTTTGCTGCTTTATATTTCAATCATCAAAATGTCCACAACTTTATTTATCACCTCAGCTGGATATTATCGGGAAACAAAGCATTGTGCGATTGTGGATACGGTTGTGAATTTATCTTTATCGCTTATTTTAGTGCATTATGTGGGTATTTCCGGCGTTATTGTGGCTACAGTAGTATCGGTTTTCATTGCCGAATATATTTTAAAGACTAGAGTATTATACAAAAATCTTTTCAAAGGTGATTACCTGAAATTATTTTTCAATAATTTGAAGTTTTTCCTTTTGACTGTTGTTGATTTTTTGTTTGGATATATCATCATCAATCCGATAGAGTTTTCCGGGGTATTCCATTGGTTTTTCTTCTTTGTATTTTATACAGTAGGCAACGCCTTAATTATTCTGGCTGTTTTCTACTTTATAGGTGAATTGAATTTTATCGGTGGTCTGAAAAAGATCTTTAAAAAGAAAGAATATACGAGGGGATAGGATATGAAAAAAGTCGTATTTTTGCAGATGTTCGGAAAAAGCTTTGGCGGCGTTTGGCAGGTAATTAAACTGGTAGGCGAAAACCTGGTACAAAGAGGATATGATGTGTCGGTTATCTCAATCAGAGAAAATAAAAACGATATAAAGATTGAGGTCGATGACAGAATTAGAATGTATACAATCAATCCAAAAGATGGCTGGAATATTCAATTCTATTCTCAAATGCTTAAACAGGCCCAAAAAGGTCATCTTTTAAAAGCAGGTAAAATGTTCTGCCAGCGTCAGGTTTTTAATTATCAATTTTCTCAAGACGGTTTCAAACTGAGAAAACTATTAGATGAAATTAATCCTGATAAAATTGTTGTTGCACATTATCAAATACTGGACTTGTTAAGCCGTAAGCAGCTGACAAAAACCATTTATCAGCAGCATTCTTCTTTCAAATTTGCTTACGAAAGTAAGGGAAACTTCAAAACATTGTGTAAATATAACGGGAAAGTTAAATATTTATGGCTGTCGAATGCTTCTATGCAGGCAGCTGTTTCTCATGGGTTAGTCAACAACTATTATATTTATAATTCACCGAGATTTTATTGTGAAGATGGGGCTGATGTTTGCCAGAATAAAAAAATCATTTGTTTATCAAGATTATCAAGTGAAAAAAGAATTGATTTGATGGTTGAGATTGTAAAAAAAGCCTTTGAGGCGGCTAATGATAAGCAGTGGATTATGGAAATATACGGTGATGGCGATAAAAAAAGTCAGGTAGTAAAAGCCATAGATGGTAATGATCGAATTCGACTGATGGGCTTAACTTCTGATGTTCAGCAAAAACTTTTGTCGAGTTCAATCAATCTGAACACTTCAACCATTGAAGGTTTTTCAATGACCATTTTAGAGGCTAATGAGGCCGGAATACCTACCGTTACTTTTGATTTCGGTGAATCTGTTAACGAGCAGGTTGAAAACGGGATAAACGGCTATATCGCTGCCGATGTTGAGCAATATGTTGATATTTTAAAACAACTTATCGATAATCCTGAAAAACTGAAAGCTTTGTCCGCCACAACCAAAGAATTCGCAAAGAAATTTGAAATTGCGAAAACTATTGTTCAATGGCAAGAATTGCTGGATTAAAATTTTATTCGATTGTGCAGAACTTTACCGATGATCTGCACATTTCTTTCTTTTTGGGCATTCTGATCTAAAATCAGCGGCTGATAGTTATCGTTGGCCGGCTGCAGAATCATTTGGTCGTCTCGGAAAAAGACCTGCTTAACTGTGGCTTCACTGTTATCAAGCAATACCACTCCGATATCGCCGTTATCCAAATAGGATTGTTTGTGAACATAAATCAGATCACCGGGGAGGATTCTTTTATCTTTCATGGAATCGCCGACAACTTTTAAATAAAAACAATCGCTGTATTTACCGTCGTCGTAAAAAACGTGTTCATAGCCTAATATCTGTTCAATCGCATCAATCGGTTCACCGCCTCTGACCACTCCTAAAACCGCTACCATATCATTAGCGTTGTCGGACAGATTTTTATCGGTTAAATCATCAACCGAAATCCTAAAAAAAGCGGCAATCTTTTTTAAGACGGCATATTTTGGAGTGGCGCTGCCGTCTTCCCATTTCTGGATAGTGGTAAAAGATTTATAGCCGAGATATTGGGCGATTTCCTGCTGGGATATCCGGTTTGTTTTTCTTAGATAACGCATGTTTTCTTTAAAATACATTATTTTTTCTCCATAATTATTATAACCGTCAAACCGACTTTATGACAAGATTTACTTGAATATTTTTCAACTTTATACTTGAATTAAATTCAAGCTGATGATAGTATACAACTATGAAAACTTATGTCGATGTTATCTGTTTAAATGAGAAAAGCGGAAAAATCAAACCGTTATGTATTGTCTGGAATGACGGTATTAAATATCCGATTGATAAAGTTGTGCAGGTGATTAATGCTGCTTCAATAAAATCCGGGGGAATGGGATTAAGATTTACCTGTAAAATCGGACTTAATTTTCGATATTTATATTTCAGTGAGGGAAAATGGCTTATCGAAAAGTTTGACTAATACCGTATGGGGGTATATAATTGATATACCCTCATGGGGTATATAGGAGATATGCAATGAGTGAAAAGTGTTGTTGTGAGAAAAAAACAATTCGTTCTGAAGCGGAAAAGAAATTGTTAATTAATCGTTTAAACAGAATAGCCGGACAGATAAAGGGAATAGCTGCGATGGTTGAAAAAGACTGTTATTGTCCGGATATTTTAATTCAATGCAGTGCAGTTAACAGTGCTATTAACTCTTTTAATCGGGAATTATTAGCCAATCATATAAAAGGCTGTGTAACCAGAGATATTGTTAATGGTGAACAGGAAGTTGTTGATGAATTAATTGAAACAATTCAAAAAGTTATGAGGTAAATATATGAAACAGTATGAAGTCAAGGGAATGAGTTGTGCCAGTTGTTGTGCTCATGTGGAAAAAGCAGCTTTATCGGTAAAAGGGGTTAAAAGCGTTTCGGTCAGCCTTTTAACAAATTCAATGACGGTTGAAGGGGAATTTGATCAGGATAAACTTTCAAAAGCCATTGATAAAGCGGGTTACAAACTGGTTATCGATAATCAGCAAAATTCACCCGAAAAGGATGAAAGCGATGATCTAAAAGTCAGATTAGCCATCTCTCTTGTTTTGTGGCTGATCTTAATGTATTTCTCGATGGGAGCTATGATGTTTGATTTCCCATTGCCGGCTTTTTTTGCCCATAATCATTTAGCAGTAGGAATTTTAGAATTATTATTGACGATTGCGATTATGATTATCAATAAAAGGTTTTACATCAGCGGTTTTAAGGGCTTGCTTAACGGCAGCAGTAATATGGACAGTTTAGTGGCTTTATCAAGCTGCAGTGCTTTTATTTACAGCACTGTCGTTCTGTTTATGATGAGCGATGCGATAGTCAAAGGTGATAGCCAATTGATGATGAAATATATGGATGAGCTGTATTTTGAATCAGCTGCAACAATATTAACCTTAATAAGTCTAGGCAAGATGCTAGAATCAGTCAGCAAGAGAAAAACAACTGATGCATTAAGAGGTTTAATGGATTTATCCAGCAAGAAAGCTATAGTAATAAAAGATGGCAGTGAAGTTAAACTGGATATCGGTCAAGTTGAGGTTGGCGATATTATGGTTGTAAAACCGGCTGAAAAAATCGCTTTGGATGGTACGGTTATTTACGGTAACAGTTGTGTTGATGAATCAGCCTTGACCGGTGAAAGTATTCCAAAGGATAAGTTTGTCGGTGATAAAGTTTACTGCGGGACAATCAACCAGTCAGGTTATCTGCAAGTGCAGGTTACCAGCAGCAACGATTCAACCATATTGGCTCAGATGATTGATTTGGTGATGCATTCAGCTAACAGTAAAGCTAAGATTGCGAAAACTGCTGATAGGATTTCCGCTGTCTTTGTACCTGCTGTTATATTGATTGCTGTTGCAACTATCATAGTATGGCTGTTAGTCGGTCAGCCATTTGGCTACAGTTTACAAAGAGGAATTTCGGTTCTGGTTATCAGCTGTCCATGTTCGTTAGGTTTGGCAACGCCGGTAGCGGTAATGGTCGCAAGTGGGATTGCGGCTAAAAACGGTATTTTATTTAAAGATGCCACTTCTATTGAAGAAGCCGGCAAAATTGATATCGTTGCTTTAGATAAAACCGCTACAATTACTTCGGGAATACCGACTGTCACCGATGTGATTTGTTTAAATTCCGTTAGCGAGGAAGAATTGTTGACATATTGTTACAGTTTGGAAAGCTGCAGCGAGCATCCTTTGGCAAAGGCTATCTGCAATTATGCCAATCAGCATAATGTTAAGAAAAAAGAAATAACGGATTTCAGAATTGAAAGCGGCAGCGGTTTGTCAGGATATTGTGACAATCATCACTTATATGGCGGAAATGTTAATTATTTGAAAACTATTGCTGAAATAGATGATGACACAGTCAGTCTAATTGAGAATTTATCAAAACAGGGTAAAACAGCTATGATATTCGGTAGTGATGATGTGATAATCGGTGTTATAGCCGTTGAAGATAAGATTAAAGAAGACAGTATTAAGGCAATCAATCAATTGCAGGATATGGGAATAAAGGTTGTAATGATAACAGGCGATAACGAAAATACAGCTAAAGCTGTCTGCGATAAAATCAATATTAAGGATTTTTATGCTTCTGTTTTACCTCAGGGTAAGCAGCAGGTTGTTAATCAACTGAAAAAGCAGGGTAAGGTTATGATGGTCGGAGACGGGATTAATGATGCTTTGGCTTTAAGCAGTGCTGATATCGGAGTAGCCGTTTCTTCGGGCAGTGATATTGCTATCGACAGCAGTGATGTTGTCTTAATGAAGAATTCCTTGCTTGATGTACCTGCCTGTATTAGATTAAGTAAAAAAGCTCTTTTAAATATCAAGGAAAACTTGTTTTGGGCATTTATTTACAACATTATTGGAATTCCGCTAGCTGCCGGAGCTTTCATTAAATTGTTTAATTGGCAATTAAATCCGATGTTTGCGGCTGCAGCGATGAGTTTTTCAAGCGTGACGGTTGTATGTAATGCCTTACGTTTAAACCTGTTTGATATTTATAACAATAAAAATGATAAGAAAAGAAAAAGAGGAAGAAAGGAAACAAAAGAAATGGAAAAAGTATTAACGATTGAAGGAATGATGTGTCCAAATTGTCAAAGACATGTTCAAAATGCCTTGGAAAAAGTTGACGGAGTTACTTCTGCCAGTGCTGATTATCAAAAGAAACAAGCAGTAATTACTTGTAATAAGGAAATTGATGAAAAAACACTGCAAAATGCGATTGAACAAGAAGGCTATAAATTAGTTGATATTAAATAAATTCAACGCAAAATCAACGGGAAATTATTCCTGAATAATCTAATGCCATCTCGGTTAGTGAGATGGCATTTTTTGTTGTGAGTTGGTATAGATGCATGATTATTATGAAGTTGAAGCTCCTAAGTCGATTGGATATGGAATGACCCTTTAATATTTTGTTTTCCATAGTCTTCTCCTTTTGTATCTAAAGTAAGTTCACCTAATACGGTAAAAATTTACAAATAAGGACTTATGCTTTAATATATCGTGCTGATCTTGATGCTCCGATACGCTTAATTGAACCACTTTTCACCATCGCACCCAGTACGGCTTCCACGGTGGTAGGGCTGACATCCGGCAAAATCTTGCAAATCTCTGCTTTGGAAAGCGGCGTAAGGCTGTTCAAAACAGTTGCTTCTATCCGTGCCTTTTTGGTTATCTTCTTTCCATGTACTACTGCGAACCGTTTGTCCAGTTCCTTATAGCACATATATAGAGTTGACAAGAAGTTTTCGATAAATGGGAAGTACGAATTTTCATTTGTCTCCCAACCCGCAGATGACTGCCTCAGAGCTTCATAATACCATGCCTTATAATTATTGATCTGCTCCTCAAAAGAAACATACTTTCCTGCATCATAGCCGTTTTTATACAGCAAAAGCAGAGAAAGCAGACGGGACATTCTTCCGTTGCCGTCCCGGAACGGATGAATACAGAGAAAGTCGAGAATAACGCATGGAATTAAAAGAAGCTGATTGATACCCGTGTCATTTCTTGCCTCCATATAAGCAAGTTCCAACTGTTCCATAGCTTGCTTCGTTTCATCAGCCGGTGTGGGACGAAACCGCACTCGCCTGTTTCCGTCTGCATCAACTTCTAGAATTACATTGTCGTCTGTTTTGTATTGCCCGCCGTATTCGTATCCGGCAATTGACATCATCATCTCGTGCAGGTGCAGAATGTCCGCTTCCCGAAAATCAATGTTATCATAACCCAAATGGATCGCGTTCAGAGCATCTCTATATCCTGCAATCTCGGCCTCATTATGATTGAGCGGTGCACTATTCTGATTGACAATCGCTGCAATACGCTCATCGCTTGTTACGATTCCCTCAATGGCATTGGAGCTTTTAATGGACTGAATCTTTG
>JBJFHD010000116.1:0-2001 GCA_051893335.1 Erysipelotrichaceae bacterium
GTCAAAACACTGCTATTAACGGCAATATCAGCATTAATGGCTGCACCCGCATCGATGGTGTTATCGATGGCACACTGGCGGTGGATAGCGATTTATTTATTGGTGAATCTGGCAATATTCGCGCCACTGTGTATGCCAAAAATGCCACTATTTCCGGCCAAGTAACCGGCAATATTTCCTGCAAGGAGCGCTTGGAGCTAACCAGCAATGCCAAGGTATATGGCGATATTAAATGCACTACCTTGATTATTGCCGAGGGCGCTGTTTTCCGCGGCAAATGCGCTGGCTTTGAAAGCTATGAGGACACTGCTGAATAAAGAGCTGCTACATAAAAGCGAACAGTCTTTCCTCGCGTATTTTAGGTAGGATAAAATTTCAGTACAGTTGTTGCTTTGCAATGTACAAAGGTCAAAATAAAAAGCCCACAGCTTCAGTTAAGAGTGAAGCTATGGGCTTTAGTTTTAATCAATGATACGATACTTTCTACTTTTACCAACACCTATAGCCTCAATCTTTCCTTGTTCACATAATTTCTGCAGAACGTTAAAAGCCTTTGTAGTCTTAGACTGCAATAATTCTTCAACCTGTTTTCGAGTCACATATCCTTCCCTTTTAATAAATTCAAAAACCTTTTCCTCATCGGAAAGTATAACCGGATACTTTTTTCCGTAAGGCTCCCTTTCTTCTTTTGCCATAAGAAATTGATTTCTAAGTTCTTCATTACGATTAGGAAGTACTACCTTAAAGCCACCATAAACAGCCGTAAACTCAGGCTTTTTGCCAGAACCATAATAACTCTGGCAGATCTTTTCTATGCCTGTTCCATAGCTTTCGATTAAACGCAGACGATAAAATATAGCAGCTAATGCAGGGTTTCTCGTTTGAGATATACCAATAAAAATAGTTTCCATTTTTAAACCTGGAGCTAATCCACCTAGAGAAATGAACTCCATTCGGTCATCGTAGATATTGATTAAAGTACTACCACTAAAGCTATAATCCCGATGTATTAAGCAATTAAGCAAAGCTTCACGAACAGCTTCCTCAGGATAATCTTTAGTATCAATTCGATCCAATCCTTTAAATGTGGCTTTAGTCTTATTATATTTATCTAAAAATGCATATACTTCATAAAGCTGCTCCAAAAGGGAGCCAGTAAACTCTTTACGGTCACGAAAAACTGATTTGCTTGCTCCTTGAAAAACAGCAACCTTTATACTATGCTCACATTGCTCAGACAATAATAAGGCAAGATTAGTATACAAACCATCATTACCAATCAATTTTAGGGTGCGCATTTGCGCCTGCTGCAAAGGCAAATTTTTTTCTGAAAAATGCTTTTTTAAAACATGGAAGGTCAATTCCTGCTGTATACTGCGCTTAAGTTCAAAGCTATCTCCTTGGTTATCAATGAGCATTTTACGAATGCCTTCTTCACTCAACAGCTGGTTACTGCTACCACGGCGCACATATACACCCGAAGGCTTTAGCCCCTTCTCACGTAAATAATAGGGTTTACTACTACCTTCTTCGACCATAACTGCAATTATATTTTTATCATCTTTTTGCATAGCTTTGATGCTTATAAAAGACATTACATCCGGAGCGATGCTATCTTTGAGGCTATTAGCTAGTTGTTGCATAACTGCATCTGTATTTTCAACGCCCACTATCTCTCCATTATCTGCTATCCCTATGTATAAAACACCACCTTCTGTATTTGCAAAGGCCAATACACTCTTTTTTATATCATTTACATAGATCTCCTTAAATTCTCTGTCGAAGTTTTCATATTCATATCTTTCTTTCATCATTTCCTTGCTTTCCTTTCTTTTTCTTTCTTTTATTATACCTATTTATGTAGATAAACGCAAGAAAAAGTTATGAAAAGCCAAGCAAATAAACAAGCCCACAGCTTCAGTTAAGAGTGAAGCTGTGGGCTTAAGTTTTGTACGAGTCTATGGATTTACTTGGATTTACGGGGTGACTAATTAGTTTGCT